>JAADDP010000124.1 GCA_013153825.1 Campylobacterota bacterium | reverse complement strand
CTCCGTATATCTATTTATATAACCTCTTCTCCCCCTATTGTAACTTCTAAATGCACTCTCTATCTGGCTGGAGATATCAATCTTGAAATCTATCTTATGTCGAAATACCCTATCGTAGAAGTGGCTCTTAACAACACTATTGAGATTTCTAACTGCTATATCAAAGAATATAATCGGTTTATCTGTTGCAAAGAGTAGAGCCGATGCTGTAGATATATAGTCGAGTATAAATATATCATAATCATCTAAAATATCAACTAGAGGTCTCTCTTCAAAGCTATCTATCTTGAAATTGATATACTCTCTCCCGTTTGGATGCCCCTTGTAGCTTATATTATACCCTTTTGCCAGTAGCCTCCTCTGCCAGAATGCGTAATCTCTATCTGAGATATCCCTATATGGTCCATATCTCATATTTCCGGAGAAGCTTGTGGGAACATATAGAACTCTACTCCTCCCATCTATCGGCTTAAATTTAACCTCAGCACCCTTAAATATATTGGATATTATGGTAGAATCCCTATAGTATATATCTGGTCTCTTAAAGAGTCTGCTTGAGAGTGGTATCTCTCTACTCCCATATGTTATGTAGTCTGTAGCGTATGTCAACTCCCCATACTCAACTATAGGCTCATCAAATATCTGAATATTATGCTCCCCATGTCCTAAAGATATTACCCTACTACCCCTCTGTAGAAATGAGGCACTATTTATACGATTCTGAATGGTAAGATTTGAGTCTATGAGTAGATATGAGTTCTCTGGAGTATCAATCTCCCTATCCTCTCTAAAGCTCTCAACATAACCAATAAAGTTATCTACAAATATATCTAAACCCTCTCCAATATTTAGAGTCTCACCAATTGAGTAGAGTAGACTTCTCAACCTACCAACCTCATCACCCCAATTTGGTAGATATACCCCATGGGAGAGCTGTCTAAATCTATACTTAAAAATATTTCTAACTATAAAATCTTTTATATCTTTTGAGTTCGATGGGGATATATATATACTCCTATCTAGTGGGATTATACTCTGGATAGCCTCCATAATGTTATATAGACTCTTCGGTTTAGATAGCTTTGAGCCTCTCTTAAACTCAACTCTATATATATCTCTACAGTATCTACTATTTAGAAATGGAAATTTCATCTCCTGCTGATACTCTATAGATGAGCTGTTTATGATGTGGAAGTTTGTGGAGTAGACCATAATCTCGTGAAAGAAGAGGGCAACTAAATCTATATGGCTATAGTCTCTATATCTTATATTTTCAGAAATTATGGAGTATATCTCCAGAGATTTCCTATCTATCGCATCTCTACTCTCAACCATACTATCTATATAGCTCCTCTATTAAGCTACCCAACCTCTCACAGATATTCTCCTCTCTTCTATCGGCAAGTAGCCCCTCAATATCATCTGGAAGGTACTCTCCACCCCTCTCTTCAACTATTCTAAAGTAATCATCTGCCCTAACTCCAACCCTCACAGAGTCGAAGACTCTACCATATCTTCTATGGGTATCTCTAATATACCCCTCAAGCCTATAGCCCAAAAGCTCAACCTTATTGACCCATCTCCAGAGACCGATATGGTGTCCACCATTAATCTTAGCCAGATTTAACTTCTCAAATCCATATTGGGTAATGAGTGCTAGAGCCTCTAGAGGAGCATTCTTTACATAATCTCCTCTACTCATAACAATTGTCACCTCTGCTACCCTATTGATGAGGTCTATATCCTTTAGAGATACAACTCCACATAGCTTCTCACTCTCCCTATCTATTACCGATAGTAGAACAGTATCACCCCTCTCCAAATTGCTCTTAACTATCTCTATCTGCCTCTCTAGACTATTTGGATAGACCCCATGATATAGATATTTTGTTATCTCATCACTATTAAACCACCTATACCAATCACCATTTACCACATCTCTCTCGATATCTGGCAGTCTCAGATATACTAAATTTCCATCTAGAAAAGAGTCACTCATAAAAAACCACCCATAACTTATATAGATAATATCCTACTCGCTTTTTGCTTTGCCACTCTTTAAAGTGTGATGCTCATATTGTGTTCAAATCCCATTTTTTGATATAATCACTCTAAAATTTCTAAAATTTACTAAATTTTGTTGAATATATAAGGGATATAGATGAGATTTTCAAAAATGTTAATACCAACAACAAAGGAGGCACCAAGTGATGCCACTCTAATCTCCCACAAACTCTTAGTTAGAGCTGGATTTATACAATCTAGTGGGGGGAGTGGTCTATATAATCTACTCCCTCTTGGAAAGATTGTGTTAGATAGAGTTAGAGCAGTTATAAAAGAGGAGCTAGATAGAGCTGGGTGTCAAGAGGTTCATTTGCCAATTGTAACTCCAATATCTCTTTGGGATGAGACTGGTAGAAGCAATAAGTTTGGAGATGAGCTTTTAAGATTTAGGGATAGACATAAGAACCAGTTTGTATTGAGTCCTACAAATGAGGAGGCTATGGTAAATCTAGTTAGGCAGAGTCTCAAAAGTTATAAACAGCTTCCTATAAATGTATATCAGATAAATTGGAAATTTAGAGATGAGATACGCCCACGCTTTGGACTTATGAGGGCTAGAGAGTTCTTGATGAAAGATGCCTACAGCTTCCACTCCTCAAGAGAGGATATGGTTCGAGAGTTTGAGTTAATGGAAGAGACCTACAAGAGGATATTTAGAAGATTGGGGCTAGATTTTAGAGTGGTTGAGGCCGATAGTGGTGCAATTGGTGGGAGTGGCTCTAAAGAGTTTATGATACTAGCCGATAGTGGAGAGGATACCATCATGGTTTGTGAGAGTTGCGAGTTTGGGGCAAATGTGGAGGTCTTAAGCGAGGAGAATAGCACCTGTCCAGAGTGTGGTTCAAACCTTAAAAGGACAAAGGGTATAGAGGTTGGACACATATTTCAGCTTGGAACAATCTACTCAAAGCCAATGAGAGCCGAATTTCTAAACCAGAACCAGAAGCTAGAGCCATTTATTATGGGAACTTACGGAATTGGGGTTAGTAGAATTATCCCTGCAACTATTGAACAGAACCATGATGAGGCTGGATGTATCTGGACAGATGAGACTGCCCCATTTAGAGTAGATATTATAGTGGCAAAACCTAAAGATGGGAGACAGATGGAGGTTGCAGAAGAGATATATAGTGGTCTAAGAGAGGCTGGAGTATCTGTAATTCTAGATGATAGAGCAGATAAGAGATATGGCTTTGGTGTAAAGATAAAGGATTTTGAGCTAATTGGATTTAACTACGCTATTGTAGTTGGAAAAGATATTGAGAGTGGTAAGGTTGAACTTATAAGAAGAGATGGATTAAAGAGAGAGAAGATAGAGATAGCTGATATCTTAGAGAGGGTGAGATAATGGTATATATCATCCCATACTTTCTACTTGAGCTATATCTTACGATAGAGGTTGGCTCTCAAATAGGTTTTTTTGGATATCTACTATGGATAGTTATAACATTAATTTTGGGTATATGGCTACTCCAAAATGCTCATATATCTATGATAAATAATATATTCTCTCTATCAAAAGGACAGATAGATAGTAAGAGATTTTATGATGCCCAGAGTGCCTATTTTGTAGGTGCAATTCTACTAATAGTACCTGCCATTTTTTCAGATATTTTAGGGGTGATATCACTCATTTACTACATATTTTTACAATTTGGTGGTAAAATACCGTTTATAAAAGATAATAAGAGATATAGAAATCAAGGAGAAGATGATGTCATCGATGTCGAAATTATTGAGCACAGCTCTACTGGCTACCGTAGCCGTTAGTGCCACGACTCAAGATGAGATTAAAGATTATGTGAAGCACCATATGGTAAACAATCCTCAAATTGAGGTTACAAGTGTGGATATAATCGGTAAGAGAGAGTTGGAGAAGCCTGCCGGATGGAGTGCATTTTTCGTAAATATACATGCTGAGATAAAGAGGAGCAAGACAGAGAAGGATAGAGTGACAGTTCCAGACACAATATTTGCAAAAGATGGTTTTGCAGTTCCAACAATTATAGATATGAAAACTGGTAAAGATTTAAAGTCTCAACTAAAGCCAGATTTAGACCCAAATATCTATGATGATAAACATCTAATAGCAGGAGACAAAGATGCAAAGCATAAGCTAGTGGTATTCTCCGACCCTCAGTGTCCATTCTGTAAAGAGATTGTCCCAAATATGTATAAGATTGTTAAGGAGTATCCGAAGAGATTTGCCCTATACTACTACCATATGCCACTCTTGAGACTCCACCCAGTATCTGATATTATAACTAGAGCTATGCTTGTGGAGCAGAAGAGAAAAAACTTTGATAAGGTTATAGATATGTACTCACTTAAGATAGAGGCGAATGAGCTGAATGTAACTAAGGTTCTAAATAGGATAAATAGTGAGTTTAATCTTAAGTTAACTGAGGCTGAAATTGACTCTAAAGAGATTGCAGAGGAGTTGCGACACGATAGAGATGTGGCTACAAAGGCGATGGTTTCAGGGACACCGACAATATTTATAGATGGCAAGTGGGATAGAAGTAAAAAAGAGTATAAGAAGTATATTCCAAATAGATAGAGAGATGGGTAGATTTTGAGAGAGATAGTTATAGCTACAAGGGCTAGTGCATTAGCCCTATGGCAGGCAGAGTTTATAAAAGGTGAGATAGAAAAAAGATATCCAGATATTGAGGTATCTCTAAATA
>JAADDP010000130.1 GCA_013153825.1 Campylobacterota bacterium | reverse complement strand
TAGTTCGACCCTCTCCACGCCAGTAATAGTAGTGCCATCTGCCGTATAATTGACGGTAGGGTCTACTGCCTCAATAACTAGAGTATCTTCTCCATCTCCCATCTCAACTGTATCATTTGAGTGAATGCTATCTGAGACTCTAATTATATCATCACCAGCTCCAGACTTTATTGTGAATGCTATATCTCCATTAGATGTTCCATCTGGAGCAGAATTAATTATACCTTGAGAAATTCTGAAATCTAAATTTGCCTCTAAAGCTGAAGCATCTACAGTTGTTAAAGAGCCGGCTGCATTGTTTTCACCTGCTATCGTTAGGCTCTGATCTCCAGATATATTTAATGTTTGAATATCCTCATCTGTCAATGTGTTAAGTGAGTTGGCATCTCCACCTGTTGAAGTTAAGTTAATTGTCTCATAACCTTCAGTTACCCCATCAATACGCAAGTCATTCATCTGAACATTACTTATAGTTAATGCAACCTCGTCAGCATCTCCTGCCAATGCAGAGGCACTATGGTCAAAAATCATATCAACGCCAGTATTATCATTTGAGTTTTTAACCGTAGCAGTTTCTAATGCAGACTGAATATTATCATATGTAATTCGACCCGGAATTAAAGTATCTGGAACACCATCCAAGTCTTCATCTATCGGTGTCTGAGGGATATTATCTATTCTTGTTGCAGATAGATTTTTAATACCCGTCGCATCTTGTAAATCTATTGTCTGATTTGCATCTGCCGTAAACGCAGTATTGATTGTGGCAATATTGTTCAGCGTTGGCATAATATTGAGGTCACCAGACTCCGTATCATTTACAAGAGTTACATTCAGAGTTGGATTATCACCCTCTCCCGTCAATACATCATCATCATTTAGGGAGTTCATCTGGTCTGACTCATCAGGGTTCCAAACTCTACCAGCATCGAACACATTTCCAGTTAAATTATCAGGATTAGCAGTTAAGTGTTGAATATCATCTGCCACCCCCTCTAACTCTGAAACTATATCATCAATCTCTGCCTTAGCACTCTCAACAGATGCCGGGTCGCTTGTAACATCTAGATTATTTCCCTCACCAAAACCTAACTCAACTTTATAGTCCGGCATAATCTCAGGAAGATTTTCACCTTCAAAGTTATCAGCAGTGTAGTTTGAGACCTCAACTCTATTCATAAACTGGTCATAAGCCTCTTTAGCTTTTACATCTTCAGAGTTCTCATATGACTCAACAACAGTAACTATAGAAGTTACAACTTCACCTTTAGATTTTCCACTCTCTAGCTCACTTACCCAGTAATCGATACCTTCTGGATCATCTTCATATGTCTTATTAAGTGTATTCTTATATATTAACTCAATAAATGCTTGGTTATCATCTAAAGTATCTCCAAAATACTCTATTGCATCATCTGTTGTCAACATAGTATCTGCAGTTGAAACCATATCAGGCTGGTTTGTCTGCCAATACTCATTACCTGCTCCCTCTGAGGCTCTATTGAAAATAGCCACATACAACTTTGAGACTTCTGTCTGTGTCAGCGCCATCTACATTCTCCTTCAAAAAATTTGATATTTATTAGAGATAAGTTATATTACTTTTTACAAAATAATATTTACTCTGACACTATTCTAACAAAAAAATCTTAAAGCAATACTAAAAAAAAATATTTTCACTTAATCTACATTTTTTCTACATTTTTCAAAAAAAACTGCTTAATATATTCTATTAACCTATTAATATTCTGTTTAATTTATCGGCTATAATATTCCAATTATGCTCACTTAACCAGAGCTTTTGTCTCTCATATTTTGACTCTAGAAGCTCTCTATCCTCTATCAATCTTCTGATAGATTTAGCCAACTCTTCTGAACTATAACCACTTGAGAAGTGTACAATATCCTCAACATCATTGAATATAGATTGTGGTGTACATATGACCGGTTTCAGTGTTGATAGGGCAAATCTGACAGAGGCACTTGACGACTCTTGAGTCTTACCATATGGGAGGGCTATGAGGTCGGAGTTATCTAAAATTTTGAATGACTCCTCATCACTCAAAAAGCTAGTGTGGAAATCGACACTATCAAATACATTTAACTCTCTAGCCCTCTCGATACACAGCTCAAAATAGTTATGAGACTCATCTATCGGATATAGAGAGTTTACAAGTGATAGCTTAAGATATTTAAAGTCCATCTTTAGAGTTGCAAATGCCTCTATAAGCTCAACTATCCCCTTGTGTGGAAGAAGAAACCCATATGAGCCGATTATCTCTACTCTATCTCTACTCTTAATAGGATAGATATCTCTATAGTTCTCTACACCATGAGCCATTAGATATAGTTGCTCTATATAAACTCCGATACCCTTTAGATGGTTGAGGTCATCTATATTGTGTACAACCAGTTTCACCCTATTTAAATGGTCTCTTATCTCACTAAGGGAGACCCTATTCCCATCTACATCTACATCTGCTGTACTGTGAAATATGATAGTTATAGGTGTAGTATCTGCAAATCTATCTATTATTGATGCCAGATTATCGAGGGAGAAGAAGCCAAAGTTAAAATTTATCACTATATACTCTGGATTATCTTCTGAGAGTCTATCTATAAGCTCAAATAGATTACTATCCAATCTACTACCCCAACACCTAACTATAGAACTCTCTATCGAACCATCTATAGGTGAGCTACCCCTATCTGCATAGACCCTAATATCATATAGCTCTCTCAATCTCTCTATTAGATGTGCCGAGTAACTCGCAATACCACATCTGCTATTGTAGCTACTTACCCAAGCCAATCTCCCCTTAGGTTTAAATGGTATATCTATATCTAAATTTGATATAAATCTCTCTGTCCTCTCTCGATAGTTATCCCACCTAAATTTATCTAATATTAGACTTCTACCCCTCTCAACTCTTCTCTCTATCTCAAACTTAGGTAGCTCCATAACCTCTCTTAAGAGTCTCTTTAGATGCTCTAAATCTGGCTCAACCCAGTATGAGTTGATTAGATTGAAGTGAGTTTTTGACTTTTTAAATGAGAAATCTATTAGCCAAGATGTATCATCTCTACAGAAATCTACCTGTCCACCATAAGCAGTAGTCACTACAGGCAGTTTGAAGAGCATAGCCTCAGCCATAGGGAGTCCAAACCCTTCACCTCTGCTTGGAGCTACAAGGGCATCACAACTTCTATATAGCCAGACGATATTCTCATCTGGTAAATCTCGATTTATCAATACTATCTCTGGAGAGTTTCGCTTTTCGGATATCCTCTTGACCTCATCAGCTACAATATTATGCTCATTGGGGAATGTCTTTATGATGAGTGTAACATCATCATCTATACTGAATAGTTGACTATATGCCTCTAATAGAATATCTACACCTTTTCTTGGAAATCCTGATGATATGTGTAGAAACTTAAAACTCTTATCTGTGTTGAGATTAAACTCAACAGGCTCTATCTCCAATAGGTGGTCAACGCCTAAACCGACAACCTCTATTGGGACATCTACCCCATTTGATATAAGAACCCTCTTCACATAGTTTGACATAACAGTGATACCATCTAGATTTCTATTAAACTGCTCGATATACTCTATAGGTAGAGATGACTCCTCCCACCCATATGAGTTTAGAAGATTTAAATCTCCTCTCATCCCCGTTACTCGTGGTGGGTATAAATTTCTAAAGAGTACCTCTATATCCAAACCCCTCTGAGAGAGTCTAAACATACTCTCAATCTCTCTATTCTCCTCTAGAAATTTTCTATCTGGATTGAAGTCTCCACCACCCTCTGTAGAGTATAGAGAGACCCTACCCCTATATTTTCTATTAAAGCTCAATGCAGAGTATCTATTCAGTATGGCGAGAGAGTAGCTACTGTCGAATGGTCCTTCAAACTGAAACTTAATCCTCTCTCTTCTACTCTCCATCTCTGGTAATTCTGCCTCTATACCCATTGAGTTTAGATAGACAACAAGAGATTTAACTATATTCTCATGGCTATATAGCTCTAATGCTCTCCTCTGCGTCTCTAAAATCTCTCTTCTAAAGGCTCTATTTTTCCGAATAAGCTCTATAAGACCTGCTATCTCTCTATGGGACTTCTCACTAAATAGAACTCCCCCTCCATTTAGGGTACTCTTGATATTACTGCTATTATATGCTACAACTACACTCTTAAATAGCATAGCCTCAATTAGTGGCATACCAAACCCTTCATGCTCACTCATAGATAGAAATATATCTGAAGCTCTATAGTATGAGTTCAACTCTCTATCTGATATCTTACCTGTAAATATTACACTACCCTCTAGACCGTAGCTATATATTAAATCCTCTAGCTCCTCTCTATATGAGATATCTGTTGTTCCACCTATGAGATATAGTTTAAAGTCTGGATTTATCTGTTTATAGAAAAATGCAATCTTTATAATGTCATGTTGAGCCTTATTTCTGGCTACCCTTCCAACAAATATAATTGTGAAATCTCTAGATAATCTATCAAAAAGTTCATAATCCCAACTACTATCTAAAACTCTATTTGTATCTACAAGTAGTGGAACTGTGGCAACTCTCTTGAAGCCGACATCTATAAGCTCTTTAGAGTTGAGTTGACTTACGCCTATAGCCCCATCAAACTTTTTAGATAATTGTGGAAGATACTCCACCCCCATTTTGCATAATCTATATAACTCCGTCCCCCTCTTAAAGAAGTGATAGGGTGTAATATTGTGATA
>JAADDP010000030.1 GCA_013153825.1 Campylobacterota bacterium | reverse complement strand
AATAGTCTATCTCCATGTAGAGTACCAGCTACAAAGTGTGCAAACTTAAACTTCTTCTCATCTTGAACTCTCAATAGGGTATCTGTTCTCAATATTCTTCCATCTTTCAAGAATATAAATATATTACTTCCATCAATCGCAACTTCCGAAATCTCCTCTTCCAGCTCCTTAATCCCTATATCCCCAAGGGTAACTATCTTATGTGGAGTAGATGCCACTATGAAGTTACCAACTCTTTTTAGAAAAATAACATTATTTAGAGAGCTATTTGAACTTACAAGCACATGTTTTATGACTCTATTTGATTTTAAATCAAAAATGACCAATTTACCATTTAGAAGAGGAATTACAATATAGTTATCAACAAGTATCGGATTTGCCACTCTACCATCTATACTATATATAATCTGAGACTTATCATTAAACTCTATCTCTCTACTCCTTAAATTATATACCCCATAGCTATTATCCTTCAGAAGATATATCAATCTATCCTTTACCAGTGTACCGGCTAGTAGTGGATTTGGGAGCGTAATCTCCTCTCTTCTACTACCTCTCAAAATTATAGATTTTTTAGATTTTGTAGCGATGATAGAGCCATATGGGGTTCTGTTTATAAACATCTCCCCACCCTTTAGGTTCAGCTTAAGTTTAAGTTTTGGGGTGAGGGTAGAGCCACTACTTAGAGTTGCCCCATCTCTACTTAAAAATCTTATCTCATCAGATGTTCTACTGGTAACTCCACCTTTAACCTCATCTGGATTGAAGTATTGTTTAGAGCTACAGCCACTTAGGAGAAGTATCGCTATGGTTGTAGTGGTTAGAAGAAGAGCTCCTCTACCCATTATATCCCTTTGATAGTGTAGTGTAGCATAACTTTAGATATATCTGAGAGTTTTGAGTCTGCTCCAATCAACTCAAGTTGACTCCTTCCACTCTCTACATCTCCATCTTTAATATATCTATAGGCGTTATATAGCGTAGATAGCTCACTATATAGTATAGAGTTTACCTCCAAATTCTCTAAAATGGATAGATGATAACCTGCCACATCTCTAACGATATCACTCTGGCTAACTCTAAGAGCCTTAAGTGTCTCAATATCTCTATCCTTAATAGCCACTCTATATCTATATAACTCAAAAAGCTTTGGATTCTTCTCCTCTAAGGTCTTAAGTGCATCTCTATCATCTGGATTATTTAGAAGTTTAAGATATGCACTATTTGCACTCTCCAATCTACTCTGCTCTATTGCATCTGAAATCTGAACTCCAACTACCGATATCACTATTGCACTAACTAGAGCCATCACCTTATATTTATGTTTTTTATAGAACCTCTCAACCTTGAAAGCAGATGCCAACATCTGCTCATCAGCACTCAACTCCTGTTTAACTCCACTTATACTCTTCTTGATATCCATACTATCGGCTCTACTTAGCTTTCTCTAAATATTTTCCCTCGGATGTATCCACCTTTATCCTATCACCCTCCAACACAAAGAATGGAACTTGGACAGTAGCACCACTCTCCAACTTTGCAGGTTTTTTTCCACCTTGAGAGTCACCCTTAAAGTTTGGAGGTGTCTCAACAACTTCATATATAAAGGTTTGTGGTATCTCCACAGATATAGCCTTTCCATTATGGAAGAGTATCTCTATCTCCATTCCATCCACCATGAAGTTAAATATCTCCTTTCCAACTTGGTCATGGGTTAATCCTATCTGGTCATATGTTGTGGTATCCATAAACTGCAACATATCTCCATCATCATATAGATACTGCATACTCTTCTTCTCCAAATCTGGTACATTGAACTTATCCCCTGCATGGATTGTCCTCTCAATTACCTTACCTGTAGCCAAATTTCTAATTTTAACTCTAACAAATGCAGCACCCTTTCCCGGTTTTACATGTTGAAACTCTATAACCTTAAATGGGTTACCATCTATCTCCAATCTGACACCCTTCTTGAGGTCACCCATAGAAATTGTTGCCATATATTACTCCTAAAAATTTTGAGAAATTATATCATACTTAATCATATATTACTAAGCTGTAGATAGTTAACCCAAAAGATTGTTATTTAAAGTTTTTTTTTATTAATTTTTAATATATATATAATGAACAGTGGAGTATAATAACATATATAAACAAAAATAGTTAAAGGAGAAGAGAGTGAACTTCTACAAGACAGATATAGAGGGTCTTATAATATGTGAACCTCAACTCCATGGAGATAGCAGAGGCTACTTTATGGAGACATTTCGTCAGGATAAGTTGGAAAATCTCTTAGGCTACAGGATAAATTTCTGCCAAGATAATGAGTCCAAAAGCGATAGAGGAGTTTTAAGAGGACTCCACTATCAGCTACCCCCATATGCTCAGACAAAACTTGTGAGGGTCGTAAAAGGTAGGGTTTTAGACGTAGCTGTAGATATAAGAAGAGGTAGTCCAACATTTGGTCAACATATAGCTGTAGAGCTTAGTGGAGAGAATAGGAGAGAGCTTCTAATCCCTAGAGGGTTTGCCCACGGCTTTGTGGTGCTTGAGGATAATACAATCTTTGCATATAAGGTGGATAGCTACTACTCTCCAGAGAGTGATAGGGGGATACTATATAGTGATATAGATTTAGATATAGATTGGAGGCTCGATAGAGATGAGATTATACTCTCGGATAGAGATAGAGTCCACCCCAAACTTAATGAGGTTATAGAGCTATTTGAGTATGGAGCGAACTACTATGTTTAACATATTGATTATAGGAGCTAACGGTCAACTCGGCATGGAGATAAAGAGTTTGGCAGGTGACTACCCATATAGATTTACATATACAGATAGAGAGATGGTAGATGTCACAAGAGTAGAGTCTATAAAATCATTTGTTAAAGATAGAGATTTCAATCTAATTATAAACTGCTCGGCATATACAGCTGTAGATAGAGCCGAGGAGGAGAGGGAGTTATCATATATGGTAAATGGTCTAGGTGTGAAAAATCTGGCAGAGGTATCCAGAGAGTTTAATATATCACTTATACACATCTCCACAGACTACATATTTAGTGGAGAGAGTTCAAGACCATATGTTGAAGATGATACCCCAAATCCAAAAAATATATATGGAGAGAGTAAATTGGAGGGGGAGATTGCCATGAGAGATATAGCTCCAGATAACTCAATAATTATTAGAACATCATGGCTATACTCAAAATATGGGAAAAACTTTGTCAATAGTATGTTGAGACTTGGAGAGGAGCAGAAGAGTCTCAATATAATATTTGACCAGATAGGCTCTCCCACAAATTGTGAAAACTTAGCTAAGACGATATTGGATATCGCTCCAAAGATTGATAATAGAGGTGTAGAGATATACCACTACTCAAATGAGGGTATCTGTAGCTGGTTCGATTTCGCCCATGCTATATTTGAGATTAAAGATATGGATATTGAGGTTAGACCTATACTCACTAGAGAGTATAGACTACCTGCAGAGAGACCTCACTTTTCCGTTTTAGATAAGTCAAAAATTAGAGGCAGATTTAATATCTATATACCACACTGGAGAGAAGAACTAAAAAAATATTTGAAAGATTTATAATGAGACAGGATATAGAGAAGACAACTTTAAACGCATTTATATGGGACTATATAGGCAAATTTGCCTCCCACGTTATCTCATTTATCATAACGATAATATTGACAAAGCTACTACTGCCAAAGGATTTTGGTCTAATAGCTATTGTAATGATAATAATAGGTGTTCTAGGAGTTTTCTTCGATTTGGGACTAGGTCAGGCAATTATACAGAGAAAAAAGGTTCTTGAGATACATAAATCCTCTGTATTCTACTTTAATATTATATTATCAATATTTATATTTACGGCACTATTCATATCATCAGAAGAGATAGCTATATTTTTTAACCAGATGGAGCTGGAGACCATAATTAAGGTATCCTCTCTAATAGTGCTATTTAACGCATTTGGAACTATACAGAAGACACTATTTGTTAAGGAGTTGAACTACAAGACTCTATCAATAATAACTCTAATAGCATCATCTGTAGGTGGAGCTGTAGGGATAACTATGGCTCTAAATGGATTTCAGATATGGAGTCTAGTGTTTCAACAGCTAATATCACAATTTATGATATCTGCTCTTTTATGGAAATTCTCAAACTGGAGACCAGAGGCAACATTCTCTATAAATGCTCTAAGAGAGTTATGGAGCTACGGTTTCAAGATGTTTCTGGCAGGTATCATAAGCATAATAAGTAACCGTTCAGACTACATATTTATAGGAAAGCTATTTCCAATCAACCTTCTAGGATACTATCAGAGGGCTAAAACATTGGAGCAGACAGTCGTCTCCTACACATCGGTATCTATAATAAATATATTTTTTCCTCTCATAAGTAAAATTCAGAAAGATTTGGAGCTTGTGAAGGAGACAATCGAGAAGAGCTATATAATAATATCATATCTAATATTTTTTATAATTGGAATACTATTTATAAACTCTAGAGAGATAATATTGGTACTATTTGGGGAGAATTGGCTATTTGTAGATAACTACTTTAGCATATTGATATTGAGTGCATTCACCCCTCTAGTATCTCTACTAATAACAGTCATATCGAGTTTAGGTAGGTCAGATGAGTTTCTAAAAGCTACAATATTTAATAGTATAGCATCTATAATGAACTACCCATTTATATTCATAGGAATTGAGTATTTTCTAGTATCACTAATATTTAGTAA
>JAADDP010000059.1 GCA_013153825.1 Campylobacterota bacterium | reverse complement strand
TATATAAAATTCCAAACTTCTCCCTTAAGAACCTTTTTTGTATAATCTGCAAATTAAAAATAGGGGTATTTAGTTTATGCCAAAGAGAACAGATATAGATACAATTTTGCTTATTGGTTCTGGTCCAATCGTGATTGGTCAGGCGTGTGAATTTGACTATTCAGGAACACAAGCTGCAAAGACACTAAAAGAGTTGGGTTATAGAGTGGTTCTTATAAACTCAAATCCAGCCACAATTATGACAGACCCAGAGTTTGCAGATAGAACATATATTGAGCCAATCACAGCTGAGGTGATATCTAAGATTATAAAAAAAGAGGGGGTCGATGCAATTCTTCCAACAATGGGGGGGCAGACTGCTCTTAATGTGGCGATGGAGATGTATGATAAGGGGCTTTTAGATGGGGTTGAGTTCCTTGGAGCAAAGCCAGAAGCCATCAAAAAGGGGGAGGATAGACAGGCCTTTAAAGAGGCAATGATAAAGATTGGCATGGATTTACCAAAATCATTTTACGCCTATAATATGGATGAAGCTTTAGAGGTTGCAAAAAAGATAGGCTTTCCTCTCATAATTAGAGCATCATTTACCCTAGCTGGTGGTGGAAGTGGAGTAGCATATAATATTGATGAGTATAAGAGAATTGTTCAAAATGGGCTAGAGGCATCGCCAATTTCAGAGATTTTAATTGAAGAGTCTCTTCTTGGTTGGAAAGAGTATGAGATGGAGGTTATTAGAGATAGGGCAGATAACTGTATAATTGTATGCTCAATCGAGAACCTAGACCCGATGGGAGTCCATACAGGAGATAGTATAACTATCGCTCCAGCCCTAACCCTAACAGATAAAGAGTATCAGCGAATGAGAGATGCCTCATTTAAGATTTTAAGAGAGGTTGGAGTTGATACAGGGGGAAGTAATGTTCAATTCTCCATAAATCCAGAGACAGGTAGAATGATAGTAATTGAGATGAACCCTAGAGTTAGTAGAAGTTCAGCTTTGGCATCTAAGGCAACAGGATACCCTATCGCAAAGGTGGCAACACTACTTGCCGTTGGATTTACCCTAGATGAGATTACAAATGATATCACAGGAACACCTGCAAGTTTTGAGCCAGTAATTGACTACATAGTTACAAAAATTCCAAGATTTACATTTGAGAAGTTCCCTATGGCAGACTCAACCCTTACAACTGCTATGAAGTCTGTTGGGGAGGTTATGAGTATTGGAAGAACCTTCAAAGAGTCATTTCAAAAAGCTCTAGTATCTCTAGAGACTGGGCTTAGTGGATTTGAGAGTGTTGATTTAGATGATAGTAGCCTCACAAGAGAGATTGCTAGACCAAATGCAGATAGACCCCTATATATTCTAGAGGCATTTAGGAGAGGTAGAAGCGTTGATGAGGTATTTGAGCTATCTAAGATTGATAGATGGTTCTTGTATCAATTTGAGGAGATTGCAAAATCTGAAGAGCTTATAGATATAAATCTTCTAACCAATAAAGAGCTATTTAGAAAGATAAAGTCCGAAGGTTTTTCAGATGCTATGATTGCAAAGTTAATAAATAGAAAAGAGTCGATAAATCTTATTGAGGATAATATCTACTCAGCTAGAAGAGAGCTTGGAGTTAGATTGGAGTATAATGAGGTTGATACATGTTCAGCAGAGTTTAAGGCTCTAACTCCATATCTATACTCAACTACAAATATTACAGAGTTACCAACTAGCAAATATGAGGATAAGAGTAGAAAAGTTTTAGTAATTGGTGGAGGCCCAAATAGGATAGGGCAGGGAATTGAGTTTGACTACTGCTGTGTTCACGCCTCATTTGCTCTAGAGGATATGGGGATTAAGTCTATTATGTATAACTGTAACCCAGAGACTGTCTCAACCGATTATGATACATCAGATATCCTCTACTTTGAACCGATAGATTTTGAGCATGTTCGAGCTGTAATTGAGAGGGAAAATCCAGATGGGGTAATTGTCCATTTTGGTGGACAAACCCCTCTAAAACTTGCAGATAGCTTAGATAAGATTGGAGCAAAGATTGCAGGAACTCCAGCAAAGGTGATAGACCTAGCAGAAGATAGAGAGCTATTCTCAAACTTCATAAGTGATTTAGGGTTAAAACAGCCCCCAAATGGGACTGCATTTACAAGAGAAGAGGCTCTAAAGATTGCAGAGAGTATTGGCTATCCTCTATTGGTTAGACCTAGCTTTGTGCTTGGTGGTAGAGGTATGAAGATTGTCTTTACAAGTGGAGAGTTAGAAAAGTATATCGATGAGGCTGTAAAGGTCTCAAATGAGGCTCCCGTATTGATAGATAAGTTTTTAAATAATGCTACAGAGTTAGATGTAGATGCTATCTGTGATGGGAAAGATGTATATATTGGTGGAATTATGCAACATATAGAGGAGGCTGGTATCCACTCTGGGGACTCTGCTTGTTCAATCCCTACCGTATCAATTAGTGATGAGCTGTTAGAGGAGATAAAAGAGCAGACTGCAAATATAGCCTTGGGGCTTGGGGTAGTTGGTCTTTTAAATATTCAATATGCAATCTTTCAAGATGAGATATACCTAATTGAGGTAAATCCAAGAGCATCTAGAACCGTCCCATTTGTATCTAAAGCTACAGGCGTTCCACTAGCAAAGGTGGCAACAAGAGTTATGTTACAAGGAGACCTAAAGGAGGCTCTAGAGTTCTATGATACATTTGGGGTGGTAAACTTCGATAAGAGGATATTAGAGCCAAATCTAAAGAGCCATATAGCTGTAAAAGAGGCTGTATTCCCATTTAATAAGTTGACAGGTTCAGACCTTCTACTAGGCCCAGAGATGAAGTCAACAGGTGAGGTTATGGGGATTAGTGATAACTTTGGGTTGAGCTTTGCAAAGAGTCAATTTGCATCAAAGAATAATATTCCACTTAGTGGAACTCTATTTCTATCTCTAGCCGATATAGATAAGGCACATGTTGGGCAGATTGGAAGAGAGTTTGTAGAGTTGGGCTTTAATATTGTGGCAACTACAGGGACACATAAAGAGCTAGAGAAGGCTGGAGTCGATGCAAAAAGGGTTCTAAAGATATCTGAGGGTCGTCCAAATATTGATGATTTAATTAAGAATGGGGAGATTGACCTAGCTATAAATACAAGTTGGGATAGAGATAGTAAACTTGATGGGATAAAGATTAGACAATCTGTTCTAGCTTCAAATATCGCCTACTGCACAACAGTAGCAGGGGCTAAAGCTACAATATTAGCTATTAGAGAGCTAAAATCTAAAAATAGTCACCTTGAGCCAAAAGCACTCCAAGACTACCTAAAATGAGAGACTCTCTCATTTTAACCGATACAGATACAACCACTGGGTTTGTATCGCAAGATAGCCAAAAGATTGACCAAGCAAAGAAGAGACCACCATATAAACACTACATAAGAGCTGTAAATTCACTAAAGACCCTCAAAGAGTTTACTAGAGTTCCAAATCTACATAAAAATAGAGTTAGAAGGGCTAAAAAGAGTAGTTTTATTATTAAATCCAACTCCTTTAGAGTGATAAAAGGGACAAAACATAATCTTCTACTAGATAGACTAAAATGGGTATATAGCTCATCTGCAAATTTGAGTGGTGAACCATTTGATAGGGGTTATGCTGAGTCTGTAGCTGATATAGTTATATTTGAGCCAGATATAAGAGCCTCTAACCCCTCAAAGATATATAGATTAAATGGTAGAAATATAAAAAAAGTTAGATAGATTTGGATAAATTTTGTATAATATTTTAAATAAAAAAATTAAGGAGAATACTATTTTATGAGATGGGAAGATAGAGAAGTTAGTTCAAATGTGGAGGATAGAAGAGAGAGTGATAACTCTGTTGCTGGAGGTAGTGGAGGTGGGAAGATGCCATCTCTTGGGACAGTTATGATGTTTTGGCCAATAATTAGACCACTTCTTCAGACAAAATTTGGGTGGACTCTAATTATTGGTGGGGTGTTTCTCTACTTTATGGGGATAAACCCTTTAGCAATAGTTGGAGGAGGCACACCCCTAAAGCAGAGCGATACAGCTACTAAGAGTAGAGAGATAACCGATAGAGAGGGTAGATTTATAGCTACAGTTCTTAGAGATACAGAGGTTGTATGGAGTGAGATTTTCAAGGAGCTTGGAGATAGATATCAAGAGCCTAAGCTGGTTCTATTTAAGGGTGGAACACATAGTGCTTGTGGCTCTGCATCTGCTGAGATTGGCCCATTCTACTGTCCAGCAGACCAGAAAGTCTATATAGATTTGGGATTTTTCCATGAGTTGGCTACAAAATATGGAGCATCTGGAGACTTTGCAGAGGCGTATGTCTTAGCCCATGAGGTTGGACACCATGTTCAAAACCTACTTGGAATTTTAAATAAGGCACAGAACCTAAAACACTCAGCAAAGAGTCAGAGAGATGAGAATAGAGTTCAGGTTCAAGTTGAGCTTCAAGCAGACTGCTTTGCTGGAGTCTGGGCAAATAGAGCAGAGAGAAGATTTAATATGTTAGAGGAGGGAGATATCGAAGAGGCACTAAATACAGCTTCAGCAATTGGAGATGATACTTTACAAAAGAGAGCCCAAGGGTATGTAGTCCCAGATAGCTTTACACACGGTTCATCTAAAGATAGAGTCTATTGGTTTAAGAGAGGTTTTGATACTGGAGATGTGAGGGAGTGTAATACAATCTAATATAGATTAAGTTCAAACTTAATCTATACTAAATTTTAGATTTAGCGTAATTAATCCACTTAATAAAGTCTTT
>JAADDP010000120.1 GCA_013153825.1 Campylobacterota bacterium | reverse complement strand
GGGGCGATGAGACCGATGGTTGAGCTTCAAGAGAGTGGAGAGCTATTCACATTTATTGCAAACTACCACTCACTTACAACATCTAAAGATGCAAAACTTCTAAAGGAGTTGACACTTGATGCTGTAATAGATTATCTATCTATTGGAATTGACCCTCAAAAGACAACATTTTGGGTTCAGAGTGATGTTCCTGAGGTTTTAGAGCTATATTGGATATTATCTAAATTCACCCCTATGGGTCTTTTGGAGAGAGCTCACAGCTACAAAGATAAGGTATCTAAGGGTATTGTTCCAAATCACGCCCTATTCTCATATCCTGTCTTAATGTCGGCAGATATCCTATTAATAGATGCAAATAGAGTTCCAGTAGGAAAAGACCAAATTCAACATATAGAGATAACTAGAGATATTGCTATAAAGTTTAATAATGAGTATGGAGATATTTTTACCCTACCAGAGTATATTATAAATGATAATGTAGCAACCGTTACTGGAGTTGATGGACAGAAGATGAGTAAGAGTTATGGGAATACAATTGAGATATTTCCAGAGAGTGAAAAGAAACTTCAAAAGAGATGTAATAAGATTATAACCTCATCAACACCTATGGGAGAGCCTCTAGATTATGATGGGTGTAATCTATACTCTCTAATATCACTATTTCTAGATGATGAAGGCAAAAGGGAGCTTCAAGAGCGATATAGGTCTGGAAAAGAGGGGTATGGACACTTTAAGAAGTATCTAAAAGAGTTAATCTGGAAAGAGTTTGAAGAGGCTAGAGAGAGAAGAGAGTACTATAGGGCAAATCTTGATGAGGTAAAGGATATATTAGATAGTGGGGCTAAGAGGGTTAAGAGTATAGCAAGAGAGAAGTTATTAAAAGTTCGAGATGCTGTTGGAATAGTATAGATGATATTAAGTATTGAGACAAGCTGTGACGATAGCTCAATTGCAGTAACTAATATTAAGACAAAGAGGCTTCTATTTCATAGAAAGATATCTCAAGAGCTTGAACACTCCAGCTTTGGAGGGGTTGTTCCAGAGTTGGCATCTAGACTCCATTTAATACATCTTCCTCAACTACTAAAAGAGGCTATACCCTATTTAAATACTCTTAGAGCTGTAGCTGTTACAAACCGACCCGGTTTGAGTGTAACCCTGTTAGAGGGGATTGCTATGGCAAAGACATTGGCACTATCTAAACATATACCACTAATAGCTGTAAACCATCTAAAGGGTCATATCTACTCCCTATTTATAAATAGAGATACAATATTTCCTCTGCTCGTTTTACTAATATCTGGAGGACATACACAAATTATTAGGGTAGAGAGCTACTCAAGAATGGAAATTTTAGCTACAAGCTTAGATGATAGTGTTGGAGAGAGTTTTGATAAGGTGGCTAAGATGATGGGGCTTGGTTACCCTGGTGGGCCAATTATAGAGCAACTTGCAAAAGATGGAGATGAGAATAGATTTGATTTTCCTATCCCACTTAGAAACTCTAAACAGATTGCCTTCTCTCTATCTGGATTAAAAAATGCTGTTAGAGTTCAGATTAAAGAACTTATAGATAGACAACCAGATGGACTTACGAAGCAGGATATAGCTGATATATCTGCATCATTTCAAAAAGCAGTAAAGTTACATCTACTCCAGAAGACGAAAAAGATATTTAAATATGAGACTAAAATTAGAGACTTTGCCATTGTCGGTGGGGCTAGTGCAAATCTATATATTAGAGATGCTTTTGAGAATCTATGTAGAGAGTTTAATAAAAGACTCCATACAGCAGAGCTAGAATACTGCTCTGATAATGCTGGAATGGTAGGTAGATATGCAATAGATGCATTTAATAGAAAAGATTTTATAGACCCATATAAGATAGATATTGTTTCAAATAGAAAAATTGAGACCAACTCTTGGCTTTAATAGACTCTTAACACTCTGTAACCAGAATTAGGATAAAATATATCAATAATTACTTTTTGGAGATTTCCTGTATGGCAGAATATGGAGCTAGTAATATAAAGGTTTTGAAAGGGCTGGAGGCTGTTAGAAAGCGTCCAGGAATGTATATTGGAGATACATCCGTAAAAGGTCTCCACCACTTAATATATGAGGTTGTAGATAACTCGATAGATGAGGCTATGGCTGGATATTGTGACACCATAAAGGTAACCCTCACAAATAGAGGCTCAGCCATTATTGAGGATAATGGTAGAGGTATCCCTGTAGCTGAACACCCTACGGAGAAGATATCGGCAGCTACCGTTGTTATGACCGTTCTACATGCTGGAGGAAAATTTGATAAAGATACATATAAGGTCTCTGGAGGTCTCCATGGAGTTGGGGTCTCTGTTGTAAATGCACTCTCAAAAGAGCTACGGTTAACCATCTTTAAAGATGGTAAGATATATGAGCAATCATTCAGAGAGGGTATCCCTCAAGATAGATTGGAGGTTGTTGGAGAGAGTAGAAAGAGGGGTACGAAGATAGAGTTTACCCCTGACGATAGAATCTTCACAGAGACAGTTGAGTTCCAAAAAGATATTCTCATGAGCAGATTTAAAGAGTTGGCATATCTAAATCCCAAAATTAAGATAGAGCTTAAGGATGAGAGGGATGGAACTAGGGAGATTTACCACTTTGAGGGTGGAATAAAGCAGTTTGTAGAGGATTTAAACCCGAAAGAGCCAATTACTAAGCCACAATTCTTTAGAGGAAAGAGTAGAGATATTGAGATAGATATAGCAATTATGTATGCCAAGTGGGATCGAGAGAGAACAGTATCATTTGTAAATAATATTAAGACAGTTGATGGTGGTACTCATGAGGCTGGATTTAGAGCAGGATTGACACGCTCTATAGCTAGTTACATCTCAAAAAATGCCTCGGCTAAAGAGAGGGGTATAAAGATTACAGGAGATGATTGTAAAGAGGGTCTAATTGCAGTAATATCGGTGAGAGTTCCAGAGCCTCAATTTGAGGGTCAAACAAAGGGTAAATTGGGTTCAAGTTACGTTAGACCATTGGTTCAGAGGTTCTTCTCCGAATACTTTAATAAGTATCTGGAGGAGAACCCTATTGAGGCAAAAGCTATTATGGCTCAAGTTCTCCTGGCAGCTAGAGGTAGAGATGCAGCTAAGAGGGCTAAGGAGCTAGTTAAGAGAAAAGACTCCATGAGTATCGGGACTCTACCTGGCAAATTGGCTGATTGTCAAACTAAGGATGCCGATTCAGCTGAGATTTACCTTGTGGAGGGGGATAGTGCCGGAGGTAGTGCAAAGCAGGGGAGGGATAGGCTCTTTCAGGCAATTCTACCACTAAAGGGTAAAATTTTAAATGTTGAGAAGGCTAGACTGGATAAGGTCTTAAAGTCCGATGAGATAAAGAATATGATAACAGCTCTTGGGTGTGGTATTGGGGATGATTTCAATGAGGATAAGTTGAGATACCATAAGGTTATAATTATGACCGATGCAGATGTTGATGGGAGTCATATACAGACACTCCTAATGACATTCTTCTATAGATTTCTAAAACCTATTATTGAGAATGGATACCTATATATAGCACAACCCCCACTTTATAGATATAAGAGGGGCAAGAGAGAGGTATATCTAAAGGATGATAAGGCTCTAAGTGGCTTCTTAATTGAGAATGGTATAGATGCTTTAAATTTCAAGAGTATGGAGAGGGGAGAGTTAATAGAGCTATTTAGGAGAGTTTCACAATATAAGGCTATACTTAGAGAGCTTGAGAAGAGATTTACCCTAGTTGAGATAGTTCAGTATCTTATTGAGAACCAATATATAATAGGCTTTAGTAGGGAGAGATTATCGGAGGTTCTAGATGAGTATATAGAGAGCTTAAACTTCAATATCTTGAGTAAGATGGTTGATGATAGAAAGATTCACTACTTTATCCAGACCGATAGAGGATTAGAGGAGATTATAATAGATGAGTCGATATGGAGAAACCCTCACTTTCAGAGTGGAGTAGATATCTATAATAAGATAGAGATGGTGATAAGAGATGAGTTTAAAGATAGAGACCTATTGAAAATATTGGATGAGATAGAGAGTAGTGCAAAAAAGGGTGCATATATTCAGAGATATAAGGGGCTTGGAGAGATGAACCCAGACCAGCTATGGGATACAACCATGAATCCAAATGATAGAAGACTATTGAGAGTTAAGATAGATGATGCTGAAGAGGCAGATAGATACTTTAGACTCTTTATGGGTGATGAGGTTGAACCGAGAAGAGAGTATATAGAGAGACATGCTAAAGATGTCAAACATCTAGATGTGTAGGAGATAGATTGTGAAGTATGGAGAAAAAGAGATAAATGAGTTTAATATTGATTTAGATGAACACTACTGGGATAATAACCATCCAAAAAACTATATAATAGATATAGAGTTGCCAGAGTTTATGTGTAGATGTCCAAGGAGTGGATATCCAGATTTTGCAAATATTAAACTTAGTTACTCTCCAAATAAAAGAGTAATTGAGTTAAAGGCATTAAAATTATATATAAATAGCTTTATGAATAGATATATATCTCATGAGGACTCAGCTAATGAGATATTTGATACTCTATTTAAAAATTTAGAGCCTAGATGGTTAAGAATTGTAGCCGATTTCAACCCAAGGGGGAATGTGCATACTGTAATAACCATAGATAGTGATAAAATTTAAATATTTTTAAGTTATCTTTTGAGCCATCTTAATATATATGTGCAGAATATCGAGAGAGGCGGGAGTCACTCCAGAGATTTGTGAAGCACTAAATAGGGTTGGTGGCT
>JAADDP010000155.1 GCA_013153825.1 Campylobacterota bacterium | reverse complement strand
TACCATAATAATCTTGGAATTCTATCAAAAATAGACTAAAGCTCAACTATTATTTATAAAAAAGGGGATTGAGGGGAGTTTGGATATATATCTACTCTATCCCCTCAATGTAATCTGAGCATACATACCAGGGAAGATATTTCTATCCCCCTTATCAAAGGATATTCTAAGTTTTATCTTATGTGTCATCGGATTTGCATCTGGTATTACAGCCTTAATTTTTCCCATGGTTCTATAGCTTATTGATGGGATTTCAATGAGAACGCTCTGTTCTACCCTAACCTTTGATATTAGACTCTCCGATACTGAGACATCTATCTCCAAATCCTCAGTATCCACAATCATTATTGTGAGCATACCAGGCATAACCATATCTCCAACCTTAATATTCTTCTGAACAACAACACCATCGGCAGGAGCTTTCATCTTAAGATAGTTATATACAGTTGCCAACTGCTTCGCCTTTATTGTCGCCTCCTTTACCATAACCTGTGCAGCATCCAACATAGATTGAATATTTTCTGCTTGAGCCTCCAGATCATCTAAATCTATAAAGTCTATATTCTGCCTCTTCTTGAGCCTCTCCCTCTTAATATTGATGGTCTCTAACCTCTTTCTCCAGAACTCAACCACAATTTTAGACTGCTCCAACATAAGGTCAGCTTGGGACTTCATGATATCAAACTCTGCCGACTCTATCTCATATAGGTCATCCTCCCTCTCTACTCTATCCCCCAATTTTACAAAAATCTTCTTCACATATCCCATATATCTACTACCTATCATCTTCTGTCCATCAGATACAACAGTCCCTGTCAATGTGATATCCTCAGCAAGTGGCTGTAGCGTGAGTAGAAATGATACAATTAATATCTTTTTCATATTACCCAATTTATACCTCTACCATTTTCTTATCTGGATGTGGCACTTCATACACTGCTGGGTTATTTTACTATATGCTTGAAGTGCTTGAACTCCATCCCCACTCTTAAATCTATCCTCTATATCTGTAGCCTTATTTATAATCTTCTTTCTAATTCTATTTGTCATCTTTATATTATTATTCATCCACCTCTCATAGATATCTTTGGTATTTACCTCCTCATCTGTTGGGCGAACCCTTGCAATGGTCTCTTTCAACACCTTTACGCCACTCTCTACTATCTCTAAATTATTATAGAAGAAGCCACTCTGTATATCCTGCATTGCATTGGCCATCTTCTGCATATCTAGAATTCTATCAGCTTGGCTATAACCCTGTGAGTAGCTAACTGTTATAGCAGATAGTATCATTAGAATTTCTCGTCTCATTACTGTATCTCCTCTTAATCAAATTTGATACTATTATTGTATCATATTAACTTTAATTAGTAAGTAGCATTTATAATTATCATTATATATTATTACTTTTTTTTATTTTATTTAAGTAATATTTTAAATATATACTGCTAAGATTGCTTTATTAAAATAAGAAAAGGATAGAGATGAAAAAGATAGTTATTTTAAGTTCAACGGTGGCATTGATGTTATCAACGGTATCTGCAGATTTTAGCTTTGGTGATATGTTTAAGGATATGAAAGAGGCTGCAATTAGTATGAGCAAAGATGCTAGAGATAGTGTTGAGTCGATGAAAGATGGTGCAGTTGAGACAAGCAAGAGTGCAGAGAGAACCGTATCAAACGTTAGTAAAGATATGAAAGATAGCACGGTGAAGGTATCAGATGATTTAAAAACAGCAGAGGTCTCAACAAGTAAAGATACGAGAGACTCCCTAGTTGAGGTGGCTGAAGATACGAGAGATTCTATAACAAATACAACTAAGGATTTAAAAGATAGTACAACAATTGCATCAAAAGATATGAAAGATTCGGCAGTGGCTGTATCTCATGATGTTACAGATGCAACAAAAACTGTATCCAATGATACTAGAGATTCCATTAAAGATGTTTCAGATGACACTAGAGATTCGATAAAGACAGTCTCAAATGATACGAGAGACTCTGTTAAGGAGATATCTGATGATGCTAATGATGCAACAAAAAGTGTATCTGAAGATACCAAAGATTCCATAAAAGAGATTAGTGATGATGATAAAAAGGTGGATAAGGATAAGAAGTAGAGCGTCACTTCCTAAGCTACTAAAGTAACATTTGGTAGCTTCTTCTTTATAAATAACTAAATCCAATAATTAAAAATTAAATCTTCTATAAATTAATGTTATTATATTTCTAATATACTATATTAAGGATTTTAAATGAGATTAAAAATTATCATCTCAATCTCCACAATTCTAACTTTAAATCTTATATCTAATGAGTTACATATCACCATTCCGACCCCTCCAAAACCTACTGAACCTATAGAGATAAATCTTAAAAATGGTAATGAGGATATATCGGATAGAACGATTAAGTTCTCCAAGAGGTATCCACCAAACTATACTCCTTTGGAGGAGAGAATATCTAGAGATGTAGATGGTAGAGAGGGTGTTGGAGATATAACCAATGGTAGGGTATCTGTAAATCTAGTGGGGGGTTATCTAGATGTTGATGAGGTTAAGCGAAGATTAGAGAAGGCAGATTTTAAAATTTTAGCTCTATTACCTTTAGATGGTAATGGTACTCTACAATCTATAGTCTTTACAGATGCAATATTGAAGAGGTTGGCATCAGAGCCAAAAAGGGGATTTTTAGCCACATTGAGGGTGGTTGTAGATAGTAGAGACAGATATATATCTTTTATAAATCCAATATATATATCAAAGGCATTTCTACAGGATAAGTTCAATATGGAGATGGCAGAGAGGCTACTTACAAAAATTAGAGATAGTTTTCCAGATTTGAAAAACTCAGTTGATAGATTTAAGTTTCAAGCCCTATCGGACTACTCCTTTATGAAGGGTATGCCGAAGTATCAGAACATGGTAGAGGTTGCAAATGGCAAAAATCTAATTCAGAAGGCTAAGAGCAGTAGTAGAGTTGTATTTATTGAGAAGATAGATGATAGTTCAACCATTATTGGTATAAAACTGTCAGATATGATATCTCAATTTCCAGATAAGATTGGTAGAAAAAATGGTGTAGCTCTCCCATATCCCCTGCTTATAGAGGGGGATAGAGCCTATATTTTAGACCCAAAATATTACATATCCATCAACTATCCAGATTTGAAAATGGAGCAGTTTATGGCTATCGGAACTATACCTGATGCAATCGTAGAGGAGTCTAAATCTATATTTAAGTAGAGAGAATTAATAGTAAAAAGGATATTATTACTTAAAAAGTAGAGTATATTGTGAAAATTTTTATATCTATTTCTGTTGTTATTTTTATATTTGGATGTAGAGGTATCCCTCTAAGTGGCTTCTCTTCGGAGGTAGCTTCAGCTAAAGTCTCCAGAGAGAGTAGAGTCGAGGAGTCTAGAGAGACAATTAAGAGTACATATAATATAGAGGAGCCTAAAGAGGTATCAATAGAGAGTAATAGAACTGAAAGAGTTGTTAAAGAGAGAAAGAGAGAGAAGAGGAGAAGTAGAGCAGATATTAAAAAGTTAAGAGAACTTAGAAGAGTTATGAGAGAGTTTGACTATATAATTTTTAATAGAATAAATATGGAGATGCTTCAGGGTGAGGAGGATATGTTCTTCGGAAAAAATCTGAACCCTCTATTAAAGGATTTCATAAAGGGTACAGAGAGGATACCAGCCCTATATCCAGATGGTGATGATAGATATAGAGCTATATCAAAATCACTACATAAGAAGGCTAAAGTTCTAAACTACATAATTAAGAAGAGAAAAACAGAATATTTTAAACTTCAGTTAGATTCCATTATCGATACATGCAATCTTTGTCATTCCCTATACAATTAATTTTATATAGGATATAATTCACTCAAAAAAGAGGTAAATAAAACATTATGGAACTTACTACAATAGATTTTATTATTATAGGATTAATACTTTTTTTGGCAATGAAGGGTCTCTTTAGAGGCTTCACAGATGAGATACTAAGTCTTTTCGGAATAGTAGGGGGGATAGGTATTGCAAGTAGGACAAATATTGAGGTTGGAGAGTTTATAAGTGAGAATGTATATCCAATTATGGATAGCTCTGCACTGGAGATGACCGGCTTTATTGTGGCATTTCTAGCTATCTTTACACTTTTTAATATTCTATCATCGATATCAAATAGGGGCTACTATATCGGCTTTTTCAGCAGAATTTTGGGTTATATGGCATCTCTGATTAAGTATATAGCAATTGTTGCCGTAATCATATATGGATTAAAGAGTTCTCAATTTATATCGGATAAGATGTTTAATCAGTATGGAGATAGTAGCGTTATTCCAGTTCTTATGGATATTGGTGGTAAGCTTCTCAACCAAGATGTAAATATCGCCAATTCAGAGGTAAACGCCACATCAAAGGATATAAATTTAAGCAATTTTAACCTAAGATAGGGTCTTAAATTGATAAGAGGATAAGTAGTGAATAAGAGTTTAGAGTATAAGGAGGTTCTATCTATTTTTAAGAACCTCATCAAATCTAATGGATTAAAATATACGAAGCAGAGGGAGTTAATCTTAGAGACAATCTACAACAATAGAGGACACTTTACACCAGAGGATATATATAATCTTATAAAGAGGGATTTTCCAGAGGTTAAGGTCGGTATTGCCACTATCTATAGGACATTAACACTTCTAGAGAGTGGTGGAATTGTTACATCAATCTCTTTTGGAGCTCAAGGGAAGAGGTATGAGTTTGGTCTAGGGGAGCATCACGACCATCTAGTATGTTTAGAGTGTGGAGAGATAGAG
>JAADDP010000007.1 GCA_013153825.1 Campylobacterota bacterium | reverse complement strand
ATGGGAATACAATTGATGGCTTAGATATCCCCGATAATCAACTTTGCATTTAAGTTCCAATAGCCTCTATATGGAATATCTATACCATTAAATCTATACTCATATCCATCAACTATAGAGCTATTGAACTCCATATCCCCTTTTGAGTCAATTGCTTTACTAAGTAGTAGATGGACTGAGGCACTATCTACAATATCTCCACTATCCATATCCCTAATTGATACAGAGATACTATTTCCACTACCAAAGTGTAAAAAGCCCTTATGTCGTCCTCTCTTCTCTATAGAGCGTTGACCGAGATATATATCGCTAATATCTAAGCCATCAATTGTATTCCCATTTATATTGAAAACGACTCTATACTTTTTAGAAAACTCCATATTGTCATTAACTATCTGGTTAAAATTATCATCTACCGTATGATAATTACTTAAGAAACTCCTATCCTCATATACTGGTGTATCTTCGGCACTCTTAACAGTCCAGATAATCATTCCAAATGTAAATCCAAAAATTATAAAGAAAAATAGTAGCCAAAGTTTATACTTCTCTATCTTCATCTAATCTCTCCTAGACCTTAAAACTGCATATGTATATAGAAGTAGCCCTATAACAACAACAGAGTACATGAAGACTCTCCAGATGGTTGATGCTACGGCACCACTATTCCCTATACTAGATTTTAACTCTATACCTCTGCTCTCTGCAATCTCATCAGCTATAGATGCGTAGCCATTCAACATAGCTGCTGAAACCTTTGCATATAGGCTATTCTTATCCTTTGATGCCAACAGGGGAACTATATGTCTATCTAAGATACTATCCTTATCTATGGCTGATTTTAAATCTTCACTCGTTAAGATATTCACATGTGTATCATCTATAGATAGAGTTAATAGGGCAAAGGGGGCTTCTAAGTCTCTGGTAATATTATGCTCGAAATCTCTGATATAGGATATCTTCTGCTCCATACTACTAAACTGCCCAACTCCATATCTATCAACAGCATACAGATATAGATTAATTCCACTCTTATCATATAGCTCACTTCCAATAGTATCTATCTTATATACAACTCTAGGGTCAATATTATCCCTACCCTTTAGTAGAAATCTGCTATCGATATTTAAAATAGTGCTATTTATATCTCCAATTGAGGAGATTGTGAAGAGGAAGAGGAGCAAAAATATTGCTCCAGTAGTTTTAAGTAGTCTTCTCATTTAACCTACAAAAACCCTAGTTGGGTCACCAAAAGATAACATGATAGTAACAATCGCAGAGATTGTTAATAGTATACCAATAATCTTATCCATTACTTATCTTCTCCTACTACTGTTCTCATATTGTGGTTCTCTGGACTTACAAACTTCAATCCATCTAAATCTTGATTTACCTTATAGAACTTAGTGGCATTCTCATTCTGTATAACAATACCTTTATACGTGAGTGTAAAAACTATACCTAAAAATATTGCTAAGAATATAAAAAATCCCGTTAAACCGTGTAAGAAACTGAAAAGTCCACCTTCTGTTTTTGGGTCAATCTGTGTATTTCCTGCCATACTACTCTCCTGCCTTAATTGAACTCAAATATGCTGAAACTGCTTTAACTTGAGTTGGATTTAATCTACCTTTAAAGCTAGGCATTGTTCCAATCTCACCCCTCTTACCATGCTCTAACACATGAGTAACTAGAGTCTCATCATACTCTTTAAGATTTGGAGCCATTCCTCCCATTCCTGTTCCATCAGGTCCATGACAAGATGCACAAGCACTAAACATTGCTGGAGCTTCTCCCTTTAGACCATCAGCTATATACTTCGCTATAGCTTTAGCATCATCTCCACTAGCCATATTTGGAGGCATTGCACCCATCGCATATCCTAAACTATTCTGTCCATTCTCAATTGTATATAGAACTTGAGCTTCAGAAATTCTATGGGTTAAATCTTGAGCTTTACCCTCAATACCCTCTGCATCTACACCGTGGCAAGGTGCACACTGAACCAAGAATACAGACTCACCCATAGCAACTAATGTATCATGGTCTGGATTTTTCCAAGTCTCAGCAAATTTTGCATTACTCTCTTTAACCTCTTCATTGTACTGACCAATCTGAGAAAATTGATTTGTTGGATAACCTACAAAGAAGTACCACAACATCCATAGGATAGTACCAATAAAGATAATCGCCCAACCGAAAGGTACTGGATTTTTATACTCTCCAATTCCATCCCAGCTCTCATCTGCCAAATCACCTGTAGCCTTATCATTTTTAATCTGATTTACATACTTTAGTGCAGTAGCCACTGTAATTGTTATAATTGCTAAAGCACCAATCATAGTTAAACTATTTACGCTATCATCACTCTGGAAAGCATCCCCTGCTCCAAAAAAAGTGGCAAACATCAAAACAACAATTAAGATTACACCACCTATGACCATTTTCTTCATACCGTCTTACCTCCTTAAGATTTCTTTCTCTCTCTCTTCTCAAGAGGAGGCGAATCAAGAGAGTCATCAAGCACTAGATTTGAATACTTCTCGAAATCTCTCTCTCCACTCTTATCTCTTCTATATATAGATATAGCATATCCATAGAATATTACAAAGATGAATAGAATTAAAAAAAACTTTCCATATCCAGCTATCATAAGTGCCGTCTCTTGACTCATACTCTCACCCTCTTATTTCAAAGAATTTAAATATGCAATTAATGCAACTATCTCTGGAATTTCACCCTTTTCAACTGCATCTTTCACAGCTTGGTTCTCCATATCTACAGCTATCTTCTTAGCATCTTCTAAAGCTTGAGCCTCTGCCTCTTTCCAAGTTCCAAGTTTCGGCATACCTTCTGCATCATAAGGAACACTGAAAACATGCTTTTGAGTATTAGCATTCGCATAAGCTGTAGCTATATCAGCCTGATTTTCAAATAGATGTGGATATTTAGGCATAATAGAGCCTGGAACAATTGAAGGTGGATTCATCATATGGTTCTCATGCCACTCTGTTGTTCTATAATTCCCAACTCTATGTAGGTCTGGTCCCGTTCTCTTTGAACCCCAGACGAATGGTCTATCGTAAGCGTACTCACCACTTAGAGAGTACATACCATATCTATCTGTCTCAGATTTGAATGGTCTAATCAATTGAGAGTGACAAGCGTTACAGCTCTCTTTGATATAGACCTGCTTACCTGCTAACTGTAAAACAGTGAATGGTTTTGTCCCAACAGCAGGTTGGGACGCTTTAGCAAAATCTGGAATTATCTCAATAAATCCTGCAAAAGCCACTGTCAAAAATAGAAATACCGCAAAGAAAAATGGTCTCTGTTCTAACCAATGAAACATACTCTAACCTCCTTCTCTTCTATGCCATAGGTGACGCATTTGTCGGTTCTTTCTCAAGAACTCTACCACTTGTTGCTGTCTTGTACATATTGAATGCAAACATAAAGAACCCAATTAGATAGAATAGTCCACCTATAGCTCTCAATGTATAGTATGGGTGTAGAACCTCAACTGTATCTATGAATGAGTATAGAAGTGAGCCATACTCATCATAAGCTCTCCACATCATACCTTGAGTAATACCTGCAATCCACATACTTGTAAAATATAGAACAATACCTACTGTCTGTAGCCAGAACTGTGTATCCATAAGTTTCTTAGAGTATAACTCTCTCTTAAACATTCTAGGTGCCATATGGTATAGAGATGCAATTGTCATAAATCCAACCCATCCAAGAACTCCATCATGTACGTGACCAGGTATCCAATCTGTAAAGTGTGCAATAGCATTTACCGATTTAATCGCCTGAATTGGTCCCTCAATTGTAGATAGCATATAGAATGTAGATGCCAAAATCATGAACTTAATTAGTGGAGATGTCTGTAGCTGACTCCACTCACCTTTCATTGTAAGTAGCATATTTATAGCACTACCCCAAGATGGTAGAATTAGAACAACTGACATAGCTGAACCCATTGTCTGCATCCAATCTGGAACAGTTGAGTAGATTAGATGGTGTCCACCAGCCCATAGATATACAAACATCAATCCCCAGAATGCCAATACAGATAGTTTATATGAGAATACAGCCTGACCAGACTCTTTCGGTAGGAAGTAGTATATCATACCTATAATTGGAGTTGTAAATACAAATGCCACAGCGTTGTGACCATACCACCACTGCACTAATGCATCATTTGTACCACTGTACATAGAGATTGAGTGCATGATTGAACTAGGTGCATCTCCACTCCAGAATATTGTAGGAACCTCCATATTATTGAAGATAAATAGCATTGCAATAGCCATGAATGATGACATGTAGTACCAGATTGATACATATATAGCTCTCTCTCTCCTCATCCCTATCATTCCAAACATAGCAACTCCCCATAGAACCCACCATACAACTATCAGTAGGTCTAGTGGCCACTCAAGCTCTGCATACTCTTTAGAAGTTGTATAACCTGTAATCAAAGTTATAACTGCTAAAGCTATGGTTATAAAATAGAGCCAGAAGTGAGCCTTTGCAACCTTCATTAAGAATGGAGACTCATTTAGAGACATCTTTAAAGTTCTCTGCCCCACATAGTACCATGTTGCAAAAATACCACTAAGAGTAAATCCAAAAGCCACCCCGTTAGTGTGTATAGGTCTCAATCTTCCAAATGTCCCATACTCTCCTGCTAAATTGCTAAGTTCTGGGAAAGCTAATTGAAATGCTAAAATCACACCAATCGTCATTCCAACGATACCAAACAAAATTGTAGTAAAAGTAAACAGCTTTACTACTGAGTAGTCATACTCAAGTTGCTGTGTGTTTGATGACATCAATACCT
>JAADDP010000093.1 GCA_013153825.1 Campylobacterota bacterium | reverse complement strand
GGATATTTAGCCATATAGATGTCTCTACAGTAGAGAGATTTAATCTTGCAGGGGCTTGGCTACTCCATAAGGTTGGAGTGGTTGGGCTATTTAAGGGGGAGAGATTAAGAGAGCAGAGGATATATATAGAGAGGTATGATGAGGTTAGAGGGGAGATGCTAATAAGGTACTTTAGCCACTTTGATGAGCCAATATTTCTATATCTAGATGGTAGAGATAGATACCCATCCCATAGAAAAGTTAGAAGTTATAAATTTATAGATAGACTCTTTGTAAATGAGTATCGATTGTGGTTACCTCTTGGAGATGCAACCACACTTAGTGGAAGAGTGGGGAATATCAATACAGACATATATCTAGCAGGGAGAGGCTGGAGAGGAGCTATACCAATTAAGAGTATTAGAGAACACTTTAGAGAGGTGGATAGGGTGGATAGCTCCAAATTTCCACTCTCAATAAGGGTTCAGAGGATGCTCTATTCAAATATAATTTTTAGAAAAATGTTTAGAGATAGCTGGATGTTCATCGATAGAGATATTCAGGCTGATGATAATGGAGAGCATCTATATAGATATGTGGAGAGTCACTATCCAGATATAAACTCTCTATTTGTGTTGAGAAGAGAGTCTCACGATTGGGATAGATTGAAGAGAGAGGGGTTTAGATTAATCCCTTTTGGCTCTATTCTACATAAGGCTCTATTATTAAATAGTAAATATCTAATCTCATCACATGCAGATGGGTATATTGTTGACTTTTTACCGAAAAAATACTTTAGAGACCTCATCAATTTCAAGTATATATTTTTACAGCATGGTGTTACCCAAAATAATTTATCTAGATGGTTAAACTCTAAGGATATCTCTCTCTTTATAACAGCTTCAGATAGGGAGTACCACTCAATTTGTGGGGATTTTACAAGCTACAAGTTTACTCCAAAAGAGGTGGCTCTCACAGGATTTCCGAGGCATGATAAACTTATTGAAGGTAGAAACTCTAAAGAGAAGATTATCCTAATAATGCCTACATGGAGAGAGTATTTAGTGGGAAAAGTTTTAGGTAAAGGGAATATTAGAGAGAAGAAATCTAACTTCTCCGATACCCTATATGCTAAATCTTGGAAGAGTCTTTTACACTCTGAGAGACTTAAAAATTTAATAAAAGAGTTTGGATATAGAGTTATATTTTTCCCACATATAAATATATCTCCATATATAGATGAGTTTGAGATACCTGAAGATATAGAACTCTTAACCCACTCAGATGGCTCTATTCAGGATATATTTAAGAGAGCCTCCATTATGGTTACAGACTACTCATCTGTAGCTTTTGAGATGGCAATATTAAAAAGGGGAGTTATCTATTATCAATTTGATTATGATACCACATATGGTGGTAAACACTTTATAGAGAGGGGCTATTTTGACTATAGAAGAGATGGTTTTGGAGATGTATGCTCTAGATTAGATGAGCTTATCGACTCTCTAGAGGCTCTACTCATTAAAGGTGGAGAGCCGAAGAGTATCTATCTAGATAGGGTTGATAGGTTTTTCAAGTTCTCCGACGGTAGAAATTCAAAGAGGGTTATAGATGCGATATTCAATCTAGAGAGCTGTGCCATATCCAATAGCTTGGATATAGATGTGCTTAAGAGAGAGGCAGATATCGCATGGAAATTTAAGGAGTGGAGAGCAGTAGATAGTAGATACTCATCTCTAGTAATGGAGAGGGGTATTAGAGATGCCGATAGCATTATAAGAATGTTGAGAGGGAAGTGTAAACTGGGGAAACTCCATGAGGCTAAGGCTCTAATGGAGAGGTATAGAGAGTATATATCGATAGATGATATTGAGAGAGATATAGTTGAGTTGGAGACCCTTCTATCCCCTCTAGATAGTTATGAGTTGGAGCTTTTAGAGGATGGTTTAAGCTACGAAAACTTAAGTAGATGGTTTGCCGATAGGAGATGGAACTTAATATATGTTGCCATTAAGCTTGAGCCTAAAGAGCATATTTCACTTGAGAAGTTAGCTCAATTTCACTATATGGTACTTGTGACTCTCAATATGTTGGGTAGAAGAGATGAGGCGATAAGTTATCTAGATAGGGTCAGAGTATATGATTAAGCTATCTGTAATTGTTCCTATAGGTTTGACTATAGATACAATCTTTAGAGCTAAGAGGTTGCGATATCTAGTTGAACTATTCTCCAAGAGAGAGGGGATTGAGATTATCGTTGTAGATAGTAGTAGATTTCCACTCTCAAAGATTATCTCATCTATAGATGGTATATCCTACCACCATATAGAGATGGGCAGTATCTATTCGGCATCTAAGGCGAGAAACTTTGGAAGTGGCGTGGCAAAAGGGAACTATCTTCTCTTCTTTGATGTAGATTTAGTTGCAAATTTAAATTTTATAGATAATATATTCTCCGATATTGATAGATTGAGCCGTATAGGTCTGGAGGCTTTTACAATATACCCCTCTCTATATTTAAGTGAGAATAGAACCAAAGATATAGAGAAGAGGGGCTTGAGGAGTGAGGATTTTAGAGATATAAAGATTAGATATCTAAAGGGGTTTAATGATGAGGCTCTATATTTAGCTGTAAATACATCTACAATCTTACTCTCCAGAGAACACTTTTTCAATATTGGGAGTTATAGTGAACTCTTTAGAGGGCATGGGTATGAGGATTTTGAGCTTATCCATAGACTCTATATGGAGTACCCCTTAGTTGAGAGGGGTGTAGATTATCTTATCGACTATAAGACCCCTTTCCCATACCAATATAGAGGTTTTAGAAAATATTTTGCCTACTATGCTCTCCCAAATCTATTTGAGGATAGCTTTACACTCCACCTATGGCACGCTAGACCTCTAACAAAAAAATATTATAGGAATAGGGGGCAGAATCTCATATATTTTATGGAATATTTGAACTCAAGCTTAGAAATAGATATAAATAGAAAGTTTTTAGATAGCTCTTTAGGAGATTATAACCAATTTATTGATAAATTAATGTTTAAATATGGGTTTGGTAGTAGAGAGTATTGTGGCCTAGCAGAGTTAAATGGTCATCAGCAAAATAGGATAGTAAGATCTTCTCTAAAGAGAAGGGTTAGAAGAAGATTTTTAAATTTACTGGATAGATTTTAATATGGACAACATTTATTTATTTGGTATCTCTATCTGGAAGAGAGAGAGGGTAAAACACTTCTTCCCAGATACAAATTTAACATTTGTGGATAGAGATAGTGATAGTTTCGATAGGAGCGTTGATAGAGTTATAGTTTGGGGGAGAGAGAGTTTTCCAAAGGCTATTGGTAGAGCGAAGGAGCTTGAAATCCCGATACTATTTATGGAGGATGGGTTTATACGTTCTATATCCTTGGGGTTGGACTTTGCTCAAAACTACTCTACAGTGTTGGATAGTAGAGGGATATATTTTGATACGACAGCACCAAACGATTTAGAGGATATATTAAACTCATATAAGTTTGATAGCGAACTTCTCAAGAGAGCGAGAAGAGTGCAGAGAGCTATTGTTGAGAGTCGTATATCCAAATATAACATATATAGAGATAAGAAGCTAGATATAGATACATCTAAATATAAGAAAGCTATATTGGTGGTTGGTCAGGTAGAGGATGATGCCTCAGTCATATATGGTGCATCAGGCATGAAGAACCTTGAGCTTCTAAAACTTGTATATTTTAGTAATCCAAAATCATACATAATCTATAAGCCACATCCAGATACGGTAAAGGGGAGAAGAGAGGGGAGAATATCAAAAAGAGAGGCTCTAAAGTATGCAAATAGGATTGAGACTAAGGTTAGTATAGATACTCTACTGGATATAGCCGATGAGGTACACACAATAACATCTCTAGTTGGGCTTGAGGCTCTCCTTAGAAATAAGAGGGTTGTCTGCTATGGTGTACCATTCTATGCAGGGTGGGGTTTAACATGTGATAAGAGAAAAATCTCTAGAGAGAGGAGAGATTTGAAGCTGTTAGAACTTATTGCAGCTGCATATATTCTATACCCTAAATATATAAGTCCAAAGAGTCTAGAGCCTTGCGAAGTCGAAGAGGTATTGAGAGAGTTGAAGGCTCAAAAGGAGTTATACCACTCATCTCTAAAATATAGGATTGAGGTTAACATAAAAAACTTCATCTATAAAAAATCTTTTGCAGTTGAGAGAAACTTAAATGCTCTATCTAACATTTTCACAAAAGCTGGTTCAAGAGTCAAGAAGATTTTTGGAGATTAAATATATATCACCATTTGATATATATAGATACCTATTTAGAGATTTCACACTGGTTGGGTGGGGAAGAAAGAGGTCGGGTATCCTCACCGTTAAATTTGCAAAGCTTTTTAGAAAGAGATATCTACTCTTGGAAGATGGTTTTATTCGCTCAATTGGGCTAGGAGTTGAAGATTATCCTAGGTTCTCTTTAGTCTTTGATGATATTGGAATATATTATGATGCAACTGCTCCAAGTAGACTAGAGAATATCTTAAATAGATATGATTTTCAGAGTGATAAAGAGCTAATGGAGCTTTCAAGAGATGCAATAGAGAATATTGTAAAATATAAAATTTCTAAATATAATAGTTTTAAAACTATTGACCTCTCATTTTTAGATACTCCTCAAAAAAAGGTTTTAATTGTAGCTCAAACCCTAAATGATAGCTCTCTAAAGTATGGTTTAGCAGAGAAATTTTCCACTAAAAACATGATAGAAGATGCAATTAAAGATAATCCAAACTCTAAAATATATCTAAAAATTCACCCAGATGTCTTAGCAGGTAAAAAAGAGTCCGATATTAAACTGAAAGATATTCCAAAATCAATTACTAT
>JAADDP010000101.1 GCA_013153825.1 Campylobacterota bacterium | reverse complement strand
TCCACCGTATAGAAGAGTCTATTATTTATAAGTTGTTGTAGATATCTGTGGTAGTGTAGAGATGGTAACTCTTGGATTGTCTCCTCATTACTACTCCTACTCACATCTATATTATACTTACCATATAAACCAAAGTAGTTCTTTGTATTATAGAGAATTGCATTTAAACGTGACTCTATAAGGTTACTACTAACATATGACGATACTCTATCCTTCTGAAGATTTAGATACTCTCTATCACTAAGATATATACCGTTTATATACAATCCACTTCTATAATCTTTGGGGAGTAGCTCCTCTGGAATGATAGATGTTGATGAGTAGAATAGCTCTAGCCCACTATGGGTTCTATTTAGACTCTTATCATCAGCATATGAGTCGATATTTCTAAAGTAGCCCCCTCTAATATATCCACTTGAGTGGTTAGAGTCCACAAATCTAGCAGTAAAGTAGCCACCTCCACCCCTTCTAACTCTAAACTGTGGAGTTATCTCAATATCCCAATTTGGCTCTTCTGCATAGAAGTATGACTGCTCATATACAAATCCATCTCTACTTGTAAACTTAAATCTGGGATAGAGGAGACCTGTACTCCTCTTGTGGACGGTTGGGAGAGCCAAATATGGTAGGTATATTAGAGTTGTGTCGTAGAACCTAACTCTGGCATCCTCCATAGTTAAAATCTCTCTATCTTTATAGTAGTCTGCCCTCTTAAACTCAATTGTCCAGTCGGGATTTACCCTATTACAGCTAGATATTCTACTATCCATTAGCCGATAGTGATTTCCAACCTTCTCTGCTCTAGAGGCATCTATCCATAAATTATCATCTCCTCCGAGAAAGATACCATTTATAGAGATATCTCTACTACCCATATCTATAGTTAGACTATCCGAGTATAACCTATTCTCTCCATCACCAACCATCTGAACATCTCCAGATAGTTTAAGAGTTGAGCTATCCTTATCAAATATGGCTCTATCAACCTTTATCACAGAGTTGTCATATAGTAGAAGAACATCCCCTGTAGCCTCAACTACGCTACTACTCTTAGCTACAACTCTCTCTGCAAATATCTCAACCACCTCCTTTGCAGAGATGGTTAAGGCTATTAGCAGAATAGATGATATGACTCTAAACATCTACTACTATCGTATTTGCCAATTTATCATGTAGCGTCTGATTTAATGGGCTAAAGTGTGCCACTAGATATCCTAGATAGAGTATAGTATCACTAACAACTCTAAACGTAGAACGGAGGATAGCACTCTTAAAAGTTGGCTTCGTAATAGATTTACTCTCATCATTCAGCTCAACAACTCTTATATGTGATAGCATCTTTCCTATAGTCATCCCATACTGCCAGACGAAGAATGTCTGATATATAATTCTCAGGCTAATCACAACTAGACTATTCTGCTCCATGAAGAGTAGAAGATGAGAGATATCACCATCGCTCTGATATCTCATAAATATATCCATAAACTGGTCGTAAAATATTGCAAATATGAATAGAGATACGATGGTATCATCTATCAGATAGGCCTTTAACCTACTCCCAGTTGAGGATATGACATACTCCTCTCTATCACCTTCTCCCTCTACCACAATTAGGACCTCAATGCCTGATATGCAATATCTGTTCTACACTGCTTTCCTGCAAAATGAACCTGTCCAACCAGTAGATAGGCTCTATCTCTAGCCTCCTCAATTGTATCTCCCAATCCAATACAGACTAGAACTCTTCCACCTGTAGCGTAAAGCTTTCCATCATCTCCTCTAGTCACCCCAGCAAATGAGATGTGAGAGTTTTCAGCTAAATCGCTATCTACAATCTCATCAATAATTATCTCTGCAGGGCTACTACTTCTATATGGATACTCTCCACTCGCCATAACTACACCCACGGCATATCTATCTCTATAAAACTCAATATCAATCTCATTTAATCTCCCTGTAGATGCCTTTAGGAATAGCTCTCCTGCAGAACTTTTGAGTAGAGGCATTAGCACTTCACACTCTGGGTCACCAAACCTAACGTTAAACTCTAAAACATAAACCTCTCCATCTACAACCATAAGCCCCATAAATAGGACACCACTAAATGGATTACCCTCATCTCTCATACCTTTTAGTGTAGGCTTTACAACCCTCTCCTCAACATCTCTATATATCTTATCATCTACAAGAGGTGTTGGAGCATAAGCACCCATACCACCTGTATTTGGACCTCTATCCCCATTTAGTAGCCTCTTATGATCCTGAGATGCAGGAAGTAGAACAAAATCATCACCATCACATATTGCAAATATGGATAACTCATACCCATCTAGAAACTCCTCAACCACAATTGCCCTACCTGCATCTCCAAATGAGTCTCCTGATAGCATATCTCTAGCCACCTCCTTAGCCTCATCTCTACTCTGTGCAATGATAACCCCCTTACCTGCACATAGCCCATCTGCCTTAACAACAATTGGAGCATTGAGAGAGTCTATAAAGCTATTTGCCTCCTCAAGTGATTTTGTCTCTACATATCTAGCTGTCGGTATATTGTGTCTAGATAGAAAGTTTTTCATAAAAATCTTAGAACCCTCAAGCTGTGAGGCACTCTTAGTTGGCCCAAATATATTTAATCCTCTACTCTTAAATATATCTACAACACCATCAACTAGAGGTGCTTCTGGTCCAACTATCGTCAAATCTACACCACTATCTTCACAAAATTTTGCCAACTCATCATAGTCACTAATATCTATATTCTCTCCCAACTCACTGGTTGCCCCATTTCCTGAAGCAAAATATATCTTCTCGACGCTACTATCTCTCTTTAGAGCCATTCCGATAGAGTACTCTCTTCCACCAGAACCTATAACTAATATTTTCACTATGAACTCTCCGAATCAATTAAATAGGGAATTATACACAATAAAATGTTTATTGACAAATATCTATAGGAGACCATTAACTATCTACTAAAATATTGTAAACTCTACCGAGCTTCTCCTCTAGTTGATGTATACTTACAGCTCTCCCCTCCCTTATAAACTCTCTCCCATCTAGAAAGATTACCATAGTTGGGACGCTAAAGACTCTAAAATTTGCAGATATCTCCCTATTCTCATGGGCATCTATATATATCTGTCGTATCTTTGGAAATTTAGAGTCAAATAACTCCTTAAATTTTGGTCTCAATGCGTGGCAGACATTACAATTCTCTCCAGAGAAGTATAGTAGAACCCCCACCTCCTCTTTAATAACTCTCTCTAGCTCTTCTAAGTTCACACTATATCCTTTCATATTGACAGCTTCCTATTCTTGTAGTAGAATTATATAAATAAAAATATAAGAATTATATAATGGTAGATAAAATATTAGAACACTTCATTAGATTGACAAAAATCCCCCACTGTAGTGAGAATAGTGGGGAGCTATTCCAATTTTTACAAAATTTTGGTAGAGAGAGAGGGTATAGAGTCTCAACAGATAGTGCAGAGAATATATTGATTAAATCGAAAAATCCAAAGATAGCACTCCAAGCCCACTACGATATGGTCTGTATCGGAGATGCTCCAGATATAGAGATTATAAGAGATGGAAAATGGTTAAGGGCTAAAAACTCATCTCTAGGGGCAGATAATGGTATGGCTATCGCTATGATGATGCTACTTATCGATATGGGGGTTGAGTGTGAGTTTCTATTCACATCTAATGAGGAGATAGGGCTAATTGGAGCATCAAATTTGGAGCTTAATTTAGAGAGTTCCAGACTTCTAAATTTAGACTTTGAGGATGAGGGTAGAGTATGTGTAGGGTGTGCTGGTGGTGCAGATATTAGAGCATCTAAGAGGTTGATAGGAGCTGAACCACTAAAGTATATATATAGGGTTGAAATCTCAGGACTTGAGGGTGGACACTCAGGTATAGATATAGATAAGGGGATTCCAAATGCAATTAAGCTTCTTGCAGAATTTCTAAAGGGTAGAGATATAGTGTTAGCAGAGTTTATCGGTGGAGAGAGAATAAATTCAATACCTACTCAAGCTTCAGCTATTGTCTCATCTAACTCACAAATAGAGGGGAGTGGCAATATATCAGTAGAACCTATCGATACATCTAGACCATTCTATAGTGGTGTTGAGGTGATAAATCTGATAGATGAGCTTAAGAGTGGAGTTCTACTCTTTAATAGCAGTTTAAATGTTGTAGATAGAAGCATAAATTTAGCACTCATTAATATGGAAAATGGGAGACTCAATATAGAGCTTAGTGGTAGAGCGATGAGTGATATGGGTATTGATGAGGTTGCTAGAGAGGCTATAGAGATACTCAATAGTTATGGATTTGAGACAGAGCTGGAGGATAAGTATCCATCATGGGAGCCAAATATTGGAGATTTTGCTAAAAGAGTATATGGAGAGATGAAAAATCTTTTTGGAGATAGTGAATTTGTGGCGATACATGCTGGTCTTGAGTGTGGAGTTCTATCTAAAAAATATCCAGATATGGAGATTGCATCAATTGGGCCAACTATAAAATCTCCACACTCAAAATCTGAAAGGGTGGATATAGAATCGGTTGAAAAGAGCTTTAATCTCATACTTAGACTCATCTAAAACTACTTTTTGGAGTACTTCTTCTCTATATCTTTTAGCTCTCTATCGGATATGAGTGGTCTCTTATCCTCCGACTTACTCAACTTCTCCTTCTGAGAAGCTATTCTCACATCCCTAGCATGTTCATATATATTTGTCGTCTTACCATTCAGAGCTACCACTCCAAATAGAACTGCCAAAACCAGCAACTTTTTCATCTCATATCCTTCTCTTGTACTACTTTTCTTAAAATTATTATATAATATATAATATTATTTTTGACTTATAAAGATTAAATTCAAACAAAAAAAATTATTTAATGTCTAAATAATGTTTTGAGTTAAAAATATTATAATTTTTTAAATTTAAACATGGGTGAGAGTTGTAATGAAATTTAAA
>JAADDP010000134.1 GCA_013153825.1 Campylobacterota bacterium | reverse complement strand
ATAAAATTAAATATATAATAACATCTATAACTTGAGCATGAAAGGAAAATTTATGAATATATATATTGTAGCTCTGATGTTATCACTATTTAGCTTTAGCCTAACAGCTAAAGGGATAATTTTAAATGAATATAATGCGGTAGCACCAGATAAACAGTTGAAAAATATGGGTTATGATACATATTATGGAAAGATAGATGGAAATGGGGGAGATTGGATTGAACTTATAGTTACAGAGGATTTTCTAGATATAAGAGGAGCTACACTAAAAATTGAGAGGAGTAAAGGTGTGCCACTATTTAGTGGAAAATTTCCCCACTATATAGAGTTGGCATACTTGAGAAGAGGGACAATTATAACAGTATCAAATGAGCCTACAGAGCTATCATATAGACCTCTAGATGGCTCAAAATCTGACTGGACAATCAATATAAATGTAGATGATATGGTCAATAGAGAGGGGAGTTTTGAGATATCAGATAGCACAATGGATATCTGGATAGAGGCTATAGATAGAACTCTACTTATGGAACACTCAGGCGAGATAGTTAAGGGGTGGGGTATTGATGATGAGGAGATATTTAAACTTAAGAGAGACCCATCAGCAGACATAAACCCCGATGATGAGGCGTATGGTGATGATACATCTGGTAAACAGGCGATAAGCACATTTGGCTCTCCAAACATATGGATAGATAGTGAAGAGATTGAGCATACTCAAAATCTATCAAAGTTGAGAGATATTGAGAGTAGCATAAATATCATGATGCTTCTAAATGAGTATAATGCAGTATCTAGAGATAGATATCTGAAGAGTTACGGTATAGATTATGGCTATGATACAAAGTTTGGAAGGGTCTATGGTAATGGTGGAAATTGGATTGAGTTCATTGCAATAAAGGATAATATAGACCTAAGAGGTGCAAAGTTGAGAATTACAATCTGCAACTGTATGCTATTTGAGGCTAAATTTCCAGATATAGAGGCTCTCTCAAATATTAGGAGTGGAACAATCTTAACAGTATCAGACTCTGTAGCTACAGACCTAAGCTACAATCCATCAAGCAGTTGCGAAGCTGACTGGAACTTAAACTTAAATATTTCAGATTTAGATGTAGAGTATGGAACTTTCCAGACAAATAGTGGAGATTTAAAGGTCTCTATAGTCTCGGGAAGTGGTGATATTACAATACTTCCCGAGAGTGGTTCAGCGATATCCGAGACAACACTAAACCAGAATGAGGTATATAAGTTAATGGGAGAGCCATCGGTAGATATCAGCCCTACAGATAGGAGCTCATATGGGCGAGATGATTATGAGGCATTGAGTACATTTGGTAGTGGAAACCGATGGAGAGATGGTAGTGGAGCTATAGTTGAGCAGAACCTAACAGCAGTGAGATTGATAACTCTAGAGAAGGATTTTAAGGCGAAGGGTGACTCTCTTCTTCTAAATGAGTATAATGGAGTTGGGTATGATAGATATCTGAAAGATAGTGGTAGTGATAGCTACTTTGGAACAGTGGCTGGAAATGGTGGCTCTTGGCTAGAGCTTGTAGTTAAAGAGAATTATCTAAATCTTCAGAGGGCAGAGATTAAAATAAGTGAGAATTGCAGAGAGATTTTTAGAGGTAGATTTCCTGAACTTCTAACCCTAGCACACCTCAGAGAGGGGACAATTGTAACACTCTCAAGTGAGCCTACAGATATGAGCTACTTCCCATTTGCCCCAGAGGGCAACGACTGGAGATTAAATATCAACATAGATGACCTTATGGATACAAGTGGTATATTTAAATTGAGTGATAAGAATATCTCAATATCAATTCTGGATGGGGCTGGAGAGAGGGTACTACTTGCACCATCTGGAGAGGGTATATGGAGAGATGTTGTAGATGATAGAGAGGTATACAAATTTAAGGGAGAGCCGAGCAGAGATATTACACCTTTCGATATAAATTATGGAGATGATTTAGATAGAGAGGTAATCAGCACATTTGGCTCTCCAAACCGATGGGTTGAAGATGGGGTTACAAAGAGTCAGAAATTTAACATTAGAGAGAATAGAGACCTAGTTGAGGTTGGGGGGATAGCTCTATCCAAAATTGATGGGTTGAATGAGTTGAGAGATGGGGAGTCAATTCTATATATTAAATCCGATAACTCACTCTGGATTGCAGATGATGACTCCCATAATCTATTTGAGATTGACTACACAACATATAGCGTAAAGTCAACCATTACAGATGTAGATTTGGGAAATTTTGCCCCTGAGGTGGGTGAGTGTGACTCTGATGATGATGGTGTCTATTCTGGTGCTTGTGACATTGAGTCTATAGCATATAACCCGAGGGATGATAGACTCTATATCTTAACAGGGAGAGCTCCAGGGACACCAGCAATATTTGAGTTGAGAAGAGACTCAATCGGCGATAGATTTAAGTTGAGTCGATATAGAGAGTTAAATGGGATAGAGTTTCCAGCTGTAATATTTATAGATGGCAAGTTTATTGTGGCAGAGACAAAATCTCTATATCTATATGATTTTGAGACAAATAGTGCAGAGCTATCTAAACCACTCTACACTACACCTACAGGGAAGATTGTCGGTTTGGCATATGATGGGGAGTATCTCTGGGTTACAACATCAAACTTTGAACTCATGAAGGTTAAATGGGCTACAAAAGAGACCGTTGCAATCTACAATATGGGTGACAATGGTGTATATGACCCTAGAGGTGTTGAGGTTATAGATGATAATCTCCTCATACTTGAGGGGATTAATAGCTCTGGAGGCACTCCTGTAGCACCTATCGGGCATGTTCTAAAGAATGCAATCCATAAATATCTAAAGCCCTAATAGGGTTTTAGAGAGGGAGAGGAGGTAAAGATTATGGTAGAGCTACTTCAGATATCATTTTTAAACCTAATAGCAAAACTTCTAAAGTTTGGATTTGAACTTGGAACATCATTTTTTGTCTCAAAAGAGACCTATGGGGAGTTTGCCTTAATTTTAAGCTATATATTGATATTTACAAAGATATCCTCTTTCGGAATTCAAAATATTATGGTTAGAGATGTACCTAAATATAGCTCTATAAAGTATATATCATATATATTTTTCAACTCTACCATAACAACACTATCGATAGGGGTTCTACTCTATATAGCACTATATCTATTCTCTTTTGAGTATATTATCCTCTATCCTACAATTTTTGTGGTATATTTCTTAAATTCACTCACAATTCTATACTCCACATATCTAAGAAGTATTAGGGAGGTGAAGTTGTGGATATATTTTCAAGATATTCAGATATATCTAATATACTTCTCAATATTGGCTCTGCTCTATATCATTGATGGTAGTGAGCTTAATATCAAATCGATATTGAACATATACACATTGGCTACAGCAGTATCATTTACTCTTCTAATGCTCTTTATTAGAGAGAGAAAGGGGGTGACTCTAATATCTAAAATATCTCCAGAGAAGATAGGGTATATTGTTTCACAATCTCTACCCGTACTATTTACAGGCTTAACATATCTAATCATCTCAAGGCTAGATATAATTATGCTTGAGAGATATATAGAGATAGATGCTGTTGGAGAGTACAATATTGTGGCGAGAGTGACTCTTCAGGTTCTATTCTTCAACCAAGTAGTTGTCTCATACTACTACCCTAGAGTTGCAAAGAAGTTCGCATCAAAGGAGGATTTTGAGACTATTGCGAGATACAACACAAAGTTTGTGATACTCTCATTCACCTCTGTACTATTTACAACTACTCTACTCTACTTGGCAATTGTCGATTTTAATCTATTTGATAGACTCAATATTGAGCGTAAAGATGAGCTATTTAAGGTATTTTTAACTCTGGCTGGTACACAGATAATCTACTCTGCAATCTCATTCTATGGAAATATCTTAATATACATAGGTAGGCAGAGGGTTGAGTATCTCAACAATTTAATGGTTCTGACACTTGCTGTTGTAACAAATATTATCTTTATTCCTAAATATGGGATGGTTGGGGCATCTATCGCCACATCTATATCTCTACTTGCAGGAAATTTGGCACAGATGTTACAGGTGAGACACTACACCAATAGAGTCTTTATATCTATATAAGGGAGGTGATAAAATGGGAAGAGTTATTGAGATTACCGGCGTTGCAGGTGTTGGGAAGAGCTATATTATAGATAAATTGGCTAAGCAGAATAGAGATATTCTATTAGATAGTGAGCTGGTAGATAGATATAGATTGAACGATATCAGGCTACTTATAGAGTTCTTTAAGATAGAGAGACCATTAGATACACTAAGAGATACCATTAGGCTCTCTATACTGCTAGATATCTCTCTATTTAATAAGTTGAACTTTATCCGAAATACCATTAAGAAGATTGGGAAGAGCCACTTCTTAAGGTATAAATTTGGTGAAGATAGGGTTGTAGTTATCGATGAGGGGCTATCTCACCTCTACCAGAATGTGGTATCTGGCAAGAAGCAGGACTACAGTATGGTACTGAAGCTCGTAGATAGGATACTACTGAGTGTAGAACATAGAGAGGAGATAGTTATAGTTGATGCCCCATTTGAGACTATCTATGAGAGGTTGAGTAGAAGAGGACATAGAAGGGTAAATTCTGAGAACATAGTAGAGTTTATCGATAGTGGGAAGAGACATATTTTAGAGCTTAAGAAGAGGTTTCCAAAGGCTATTGAGATATCAAATTGGAAGGATATGGAGCATGTTTAGATATCTCTATTTCCTATTCTTTATACTATTCCCATTCTACCTATTTAGTAGTGGACAGCCACAGATATCGCACCTAATTCTTGTAGTGATATATGGCTTAACCTTTCTATTACTATTCAAGGAGCTATTTAATGTGGTAAACCAGAACCCAATATTTCTAATATTCCTAATATATATCATATTTGTAAATACATTATGGATGATGGTTACATATAAGATATCTTTTGTGGT
>JAADDP010000149.1 GCA_013153825.1 Campylobacterota bacterium | reverse complement strand
TGTTGGTGTTGGTGTCGGTGTCGGTGTTGGTGTCGGTGTCGGTGTCGGTGTTGGTGTTGGTGTCGGTGTCGGTGTTGGTGTTGGTGTTGGTGTTGGTGTTGGTGTTGGTGTCGGTGTCGGTGTTGGTGTTGATATAGGTATATATATTGGTGTTGGAGCAGGTGTAGAGGTTGGTACCTCTGTAGGGGTAGGTGTCTCCGTTGGAGTAGCAGTTGGTTGAGTCTCTACCTCATCTCCATTTATAATTATATCTATAGGGTTACTCTCATCAGCAATAGTATCTATATACTCCTTTTTACTATCTACAGATGTACTATCAGATGTTACACCATCTAATATCTTAATTGATGCCTGATATGAGGGATCATCCTCTGGGTTATTGATATTTGAGATATTTGATTTATCTTGAAGTGACTCTGTAAAGTAGAGTGCTACATCAACCTTATTGGAGATTAAATCTTGTCTCTCCTGAGCATCATTTAACTCCTCATCAGATAGATTTGGAAAGTTCTCCTTATCGATATCGCTACCTAGAGATGACTCAACAAAGTTTGATACCATATCAGAACGGCTAACACCTCTATTTAGTTCAGATGTCCAGTACTCTATCCCCTCTTCATCTCCATCTTTTCCCAGAACATTACTGTAGATAGCCTCGACAAACTCTCTATCATCTAAATCTGAATAGGTGGAGGTGAAAACCTCATGTTGAGAGAAATTATATGAGAGTATATTCAGTGCTTCACTATCGCTATATCCTCTACTCTTCCAGTAGTTAAACCCATCCCAGTCTGGAGCTCTATTAAAGTAAAATATATATAATCCAGCAATCTTATCATCTAAAGATATAGATTTTCTGAAATCTACACTATACTTTTGAGCAATATTATTATGGTTTCCATTAATATCTACACTCTTCATATCCCTATTATTGGAGTTACCTCCACACCCTATAATAAATAGGGTGGCTGTTAAACTTATAATTTTTCTCATCTCTACTCCTCCTGCTCTCTAGGCTCAATTACCAAGAATGGTGTAGCGTAATTTAGGTTACTCTGGTAATACTCATAGTCATCTAGATACTTCTGTAGCCAATCTGGAACCTCAACTTGCTTTTGAATTCCCTCTATTGGGTCGAAGTTAAACGCCTCTGGGGCTGAGTTTAAATCCTTATTGAAGCCGTAGAATGCACCATCTTCTGCTACAACAATCGCTCTAACATTCCAATACTCTCTAGCCTCATAATCTACTCCATCTACCGTCTTAGCTGTAAAGTTGAAATCGGTTAGATATTTACTCTTCCCTGTTACAAGATTTAAGACATTCATCCTATCGATACCCTCATTTACCCACTTGGTCATAAATGTAGCCCTTCTCCAGACATACACCCCGACAGTATTTCCACCATCTGCAAGTTTTGTCTTCCATGCAGGGGTTATCTGAGTATCATCACTCTCTCCTGAACCCAACTGAACATAGTAATCTCCATCAATATTTGGGTCACTACTAAGTTTAGACTCCAATAGCCCCTCAAGTCCACCTGGGGTGTAGTTAGCTTCCCCTTCAACCCCTTCAGCTGGTCTCCACCAAATTAGATATAGAGTCTGCTTATGGTGAGTTCCAACTCTATTTGGCTCATTATCAATTCCTATACTAAATAGTACCGATGCGTTATTCTCAGAGACAACATATATTCTCTCTTCCTCCTGATTTAAGAAGTATAGCCACCCCTTATCTGCTCTACGATAAACAGTAGTCCAATTTGTATTTAATCCATCTATTACCCCAACAGTTGTAACTGTTCCATTACTCTCCAACCTTTTCAACTCACTTGTATTCATATCGGTATAGAATAGATAGGATTTTGGCATTGTAGAGAGTGGTCTAGGCACGATATAGTCACTCTCAACCCTTACAGGGACAGTCTGAATAACTCCATTATCTAACCCATCTGTAACTCTAAATGTGAAGTTGTGTTCACCTCTATCCCCTAAAATAGCGTATGTTTTAAGTTTAGCAGATACGAAATCATTATAATCAAGAGCCAACATTGTATCTCCAAATGTATGTTCAGAAGAGCTAGTTGTACTAATCATGGCTTGAGCTAAATCTCCATCCTCATCACTCCAAGTGACATCTTGAGAAAGATAGGCAGGTTCATCATACTCCTTAATAACAATCTCTTCTGCAGGTTTATTCATTATAGGGATACTGTTCTCCATAGGTGTATTATTAACCCAATTCTCTATAGCCTTATAGTCGTCACTATCTGCATCTAGGAAGCTGTGTGACTTGATATGGTTCTCATCTAACTCTACTTTGTTGCCATCTTTATCAATATAATATCCTCTAGCATATACTAGAATTTCTGAGTTATTTAAATCATTAAAGTCAACTCTATACAGTGCAGATGTCATCGTCTTATACATTGAGTACTCTAAATTACTCTCCCAAATATATTGAGAAAATTTGGTATCATCTCTATTGGCTAAATAGTGGTAGATTGAGAACCTCATCACCTCATCTCTAAGGTAGTATGGGTCACTAAATCTCTTCTCTTTTGGAATAATATCCTCAAAGTTTGCATCGTGTAGCCCATTTACAGTGTGGTTATTGTGACACTTATAGCAGTTTCTAACAAATGATTGATACGCCTTTTGAGCCTGATTTGTATCTATTGCAAGTTTATTTGGAACAAATGTCAACCTATCGGAGAGACCAACTGCAAGTCTTGTAGCCCCATATGTTATTACAGCCTGTCTATCGGCTAGAGACCAGTGTTTACTATGGTCATATATACCATTTATTCTAGCAATCTCATCCTCAACAACTTCACTATATTTAGCCCCATAATCATCTTTTCTATCTAGGTTCTTCCCTGGGTCATCTGAGTGGTTATCATCTTCTGGAGCTGTTAAGTCATCATTTGTAATTAGACTCCATAGGAAAGGTGCATAGTGGTAACCCCCCTCCTGATGGACATCCATCCCCATTGGATTGATACTGATATAGTTGTATGGAGCTACCGAACCATCTGGAAGTAGATGAGCCCCTAGTACAAAGTTTCTATATGTGGTATTCTGCACATCAACACCTGTAGCATTTGAGAGGTTTAACTTATCTCCTGAATTGTGACAATCGGCACAACTCTTTCCACCATCTAATGCAGGTTTAGTTAGAAGAGGCATAATCTGCTTATGGAAATCTGGAACCTCTTTTGAGGCATTAAACTCCGTTGTATCCTTATCTGTCCCCCACATATCGGTTAAGTTTCCATGCATCTTCACATTTGCAATTGAGTAGTAGTCATGGTATCTATCGATAACCTCTTGATTTCTATCTTGGTGACACTGGTTACACTGATTTACACGGTTTGGAACGAAGTTTACCTCCTGTCTCTCTGCACGGATTGGTATCCATAAATCTCCAGCATCATCTTTGGTTGTAAACCTCTTATGTGCCTTCCAGACATATAGCCCCTCCTTCAAGATAACCCCAAGAGAGCCATCCTCTTCAGGCTTAATTAGACCACTTGAAGGGACAACTAGCTCTGGACTCTTCTCAACCCCTATCGCATATGAGTCATCAAAGTGGTGAGATGGGATATAAAACTGCATTCTTATATCATTTGTATCTATCCCATCTAGCTCATTCTGCTCCCCATTATCAGAGTCTCCTAGGAACTCAACTAAATATCCAGCATATCCATTTAAATTTTCATTTGTAAATGAGACCCTATTCTCACTCAAATCACTCACCCCTGGTGCAACCTGTTTCGACTCTGGTGGGTAGAAGCTTCTAGCTTGAACGAAGTGGTAGTTGTCGCTTGAGTTTACTAAAACACCTGGGTCTGGGTTTACCTCATCACTATTTATATCCTCTGGATAATCCTTCACATAGAGCTTATATGTGCTATCTGTATTCTCTCTAAATGAGTATACAAAGCTCTCATCGTTGTAGTGCTCAGGGCTTCTAGCGATATTTCTCTCAATTACACCACTCGTATCAATTTTAGATAGAAAAATCTTTTTACTTCTTAAATCTAAATTCTCTCTATATGTCATAAGGATACTCCCCTCAGAGATAAACCCTGCAGCGTTTCCGACCCTTCCAGCCTGACCCATTATCACATAATCCTTATACTTTCCACTCCTAATAGGTCTAGGGGAGTAGAGGTTATCTTGAGTATCACTTATACTCGCCTCCTCTCCAAAGTACATAAACTCATCACTCCCATCTATCTGCATCTTCCATAAAGAGAATCTATTAACCGTAGCTTGATGCTCCCACTGGTTAAATACAACTAATGGGAGTCCATGGTCATCAATTACAACAGGCTCAGTCTGGTGGGAGTTATTAAAGCCTATTCGAGTAACTGCCCCTGTAACGGTATCCAACTTATGTATTAGAGTAGCAGGGTGTCTATCATACTCATCTCTTAAGAGAGCCTCACTCTTATAGTTCATAGGGATATCTTTTCTAGTGACCGTCTTAGCAATTAGAAGCATCTCATGGTCTGTATCCTCATCATTTCCGATATATGTTGGGTAGCTATAGCCATGAGAGTAGTCATGGGTTATAGGGGTAATCTTCTTAGATGCAATATCCAACTTAAAGATACCCAAGTTTCTATCTGGATTTAGGTCATTCTCCTTTAGAGTATCATTCTCATCATATACAGGTTTACTCATAGCTATATAGAGACTCTTCCCATCTGGGGCTACATCAAAACTCTGAATTCTAACCTTATCTACATCTTTACACTCATTATCTAAAGATGGATATATCTGCCAAGTTTTGTAACTTCCATCTTCTTGCTTTCTGGAAACCAAAAGCTTATCTTCAAACCCCTCATCACTATATCCAGCCTCTGGCATTCTCAAATCTATTCTAGCATCGAGTTGCGCCCAAGCAATATAGTATATATCTGGGTGTCTTCTCCCATCAGCCTCATGCTCCTCAACTGCACTCTTGGGGATAAAGTCTGCCCCATCTAATACACCCTCTAGGGGTTCACATTTGGTCACATCTGCTGTACCACCCTCAAC
>JAADDP010000064.1 GCA_013153825.1 Campylobacterota bacterium | reverse complement strand
TATAATTTATATAAGTATATAATTTCGGAAAACATAGCAATTTTCTCAGGGATATAGTAAAATTGCCATATCTCGGTGATCAATTTTTAGGCAAAAAATGGCTTAAAATAATATAAAATATATTTATCTATTTAATATAATATTTTGATTGAAAATGGTCTAATTTTTTATTTATTTAAGTCAATAGATTAGTATATATGTTTAATATAATATTAATATATTAATTTAGCCCAATATGAGCGAAGCTCATTGATTAGGTCTTTATGAATTTAGACAACTCCATACAGCCCGTTAAGCCTCTGGAGATGCCTTATAAGAGGGTCTGTAGCAAAAAGTTAGGGTAGTTCACCTATGTGAGCTTTTAGATTGGATAGCCGTGATGGCTATCGTATCTACGATATCATCTACGGAACAGCCTCTACTAAGGTCATTACATGGTCTCTTAAGACCCTGTAGGATTGGGCCAATAGCTACCGACTTATTTCCTCTCTGGAGACCCTTATAGGTACTATTAGCAATATTTAGGTCTGGAAATATTAATACTGTAGCCCTCCCCGCCACTCTACTATTCGGTATCTTATGTTTTCCAGAATCGATTGCAACATCATACTGCATTGGCCCCTCAATAGCTATTTCTGGAGCTAACCTCTGAGCTATCTTTGTAGCCTCTCTAACCCTATCACTATCTCTCCCTATACCTGTACAGCTGGTTGAGTATGAGAGCATAGCCACTATAGGTTCAATTCCAAACTCTTTCGCCGTCTCTGCAGAGCTGATGGCTATCTGAGCCAACTCCTCTGCCGTTGGATTTACATTTACAGCACAATCTCCAAATAGCAGAACTCTACTGTTCATAAGCATAAAGAATATACTTGATATCACCTCAACACCATCTTTACCCTTAATTATCTCAAGAGGGGGTTTTATGGTCTCTCTAGTTGTGTGTGTAGCTCCACTCACTATACCATCAACATATCCGAAAAATAGCATCATTGTGGCAAAGTAGTTTGGTTGGGCTATTATATCTTTTGCTACAGCTCTAACAACCCCCTTATCTCTTCTAAGTTCATAAAACTTATTTATAAACTGCTCCGTATAGGGGTTGTTGTGCTGGTCTATAACCTTAGCCTTGGAGAGGTCTAGACCCAATGCACCACTCTTCTGCTCAATCTTATCCTTCTTTCCAAGTAGAGTTATTTTACACAAATCTCTTCTGAGAGCGATATCTACGGCTCTTAAAACTCTATCATCCTCACTCTCTATCAATAGAATATTACTTTTTGACTCTCTAGCTCTATTATATAGTTGATACTTAAATCTAATTGGGTTCATACCCTTAGGCTCATCAGCAATTAGATACATCTTTATCCTATTTAAGTCTATATGCTGTATAAATATTCCCTCTACTAGAGCCAATTTTCTTATACTCTCTAAACCTATCTCTGGAGATACCTTCTGAAGCATCTCAATAGCACTTTGAGTATCTCTATCTGTTGAGAGTATCGGTATAACGGGTATTCCCGTAGCCTCTATAATCTTATCAATCTCAGATGGAGTTGCCATCTTTTCGGTAAGTAGAACTCCTGCAACTGCTGGATAGTTCTTTGAGTAGTTTGCCACCAAAGCCCCAATAATGATATCAAATCTATCTTTTGATACGACGATTAGCTCTCCACTCTCCATACTCTCTAGGTAGTTCCTCAACTGCATAGTCCCTATTCTAACCTTGTAGATTGCCCTATCTAAAACGACACTACTCTGATTTATCAACTTGACATCTGTCTGAGATATGATATCGAGTATCGATGGAGAGCTTAAGTCTCTAATCTCCGGTATTGCAAATATCGGTATTGACCTCTTTATGCTATTTATACCACTTAGTAGTTTCGGATTTAATCTATTTATAAAAATACCTAAGAGTCGAACATTCGACCGTTTAGAAAGATTTATAAGATAATCTATATACTCTTGAATCTTTGTTATGCTTGTAACCCCTTTAGCGTTTACAAGCTCTATGGTTGGTATCTGTAGCCTCTTTGCAATCTCAAAGTTTATATCCTCCCCCATAATATCATCAAGTTTTGGGTTTGATTTACCCTCAACTACTATAAAGCTATATCTTCTACTCAACTTCTCATAATCATTTAAAACTCTATTAAATAGCTCTTTTCCACTATCAATAGCTAAAAGCTTGGAGGCTATATCCAAATTTAGGCTGAAGGCACTATTTCCACTCTGCTTCAACTTAAAATATTTAATAAAAAACTCTAAATCCCTATCCATCTTTAAACTATTCACAATAGGCTTATAGATAGCTATATCTAAAACCTCCTGCTTCAACATTCCCATTATCCCCATAATAACTAGACGCATCCCACTCTGTGGGGCTCTACTTATAACCATTAAAGATTTAGCTCTAATCATCTACAGATTAACCTCACCACTTTTCAATCCTTTCAACTGAAGTTTATCTTTACCTTCAACTCATCTGGTTTATTTGCAAACTGCATAGCCACACTCTTTGATACCATGCCACTCTTAACTAACTTCTCTAATACCTGTGTCTGAGTCTGCATCCCACTACTACCTTGACCCAATTGCATCTGAGAATATATCTGATGTATCTTATCCTCCCTTATGAGATTTGAGATTGCATGGTTTGTTACCATTATCTCTGGTACAGCAATCCTTCCTCCACCATGTTTAGGTAGTAGAACTTGAGATATAACAGCTACAAGAGTTGTGGATATCATAGCTCTAATCTGCCCCTGCTCATCTCCATTAAATACATCAATAATACGGTTTATTGTCCCCGGTGCTGAGTTTGTATGGAGTGTTCCAAATACTAGATGACCTGTCTCGGCAGCAGTTAAGGCGGCCTCAATGGTCTCCTTATCCCTCATCTCTCCGATAAGTATGATATCTGGGTCCTGTCTCATCGCATACTTTAGAGCAGTAGCAAAGCTTTTGGTATCACTACCCGTCTCTCTATGTGAGAATACACTCCTTCTATTCTGATGGATAAACTCTACAGGGTCCTCTACAGTAATTATATGCTTATGTTCTGTCTCATTTATCTCATTTAGCATAGCTGCAAGAGTTGTAGATTTTCCACTACCGGTAGGACCTGTAACCAGTATAAGACCCTTCTCTCTCTTTATAATATCTTTATATATCTTTGGGGCATTTAGCCCATCTAAATTTGGTATCTCTGTTGGAATAATTCTAAAAGCTGCAGCTATATCACCTAAAGATTTATAGTAGTTTGCTCTAAATCTCCCTATTCCAGGTAGGTATAGAGCAAAATCTAGCTCTAAATTCTCCTCAAACTGCTTCTTCTGCCTCTCTGTAAGGAGAGAGTAGGTCATCTCCTCAATATCCTTTCCATTTAATATGGGGAGATTTACGGCTCTAAGTTTACCATCTATCCTAATTTGAGGTTCACTTCTACTCACAAGATGTAGATCTGAAGCACCGTGGGCTACGATGCTATGGAGTAATTTTTTTATATCAATAGCCATAAGAGATTATCCTTAATTATTTTTTAATCTCTTATTCTACTATTATTTTTTTAAATTATTCTATAATTTTAGGGACAATAAAGAAATCATCCTCTGCTCTAGGGGCGTACTTCAAGATATCCTCTGGTATAGATGGCTCTCTCACAGCTATATCTTCTCTGAGTGGAGTTCCACCCAATATAGTCGAGAATAGAGAATCTAGCTCTGATGTATCCAGCTCATTTAGGTTCTCAACATAGGATACAATCTCGCTCAACTCCCTTTTTAGAGACTCCCTCTTATCGGCATCAATCTCCAACATAGAGAGCCTCTCTAGACTATCCAACACTCTATCATCTATTAACATATATATCCTTTTTAGAGTGGATTATATCACAGATTTTTAGCAATATCTTGAATTAATTTAAAGTATGCCCTCTCCATGGCTCTAACCATATCCTCAACCTCATGCCCATCTATAGACTCCTCAATATTGAAGGTGTAACTACCAATTTTCATACTACTCTTATCTAAAATTCTATATCTAGCACTTAGAAAGACGGAGAACTTTGAGGCTATAAAATCGTTTATAGTTAGAGATAGCTTCTTATCTATATGGGCTACCCCACTCCACGGGTATAGGTATATATTTGGATTATCCATATACTTCTGCAGATATGCAATTAGGATTGATGTCAATCTCTCATCCATAGAGTTTACCCAGTTTGCCCCATCAAGCTTCTCCAGATGGTAACTACTCCTCTTAATATATATCGGCGAACTCATAAGATATGCTGGCACCTCTATCTGCTCAACCCCTATAAACTCATCTCTCTCAATAGCACCCCTCTCAACATCTGACATATCTCCCATTGTGTAGAACTCCTTTGAGCTACATCCGAAGATGGATATCAGGGTCAATATATATATTATAAACCTCATCAATTATCCCCCACAAGTAGAGCGTTTGGATTTCTCTGTAGAATTCTATTTGTCTTATCGAAGGAGCGAGATGCCTCAGATATGGACTCCAATGTTAGAGATAGCTGGTCTCCAAATTTTGAGTTCTCTCCATACTCTCTAGTTAACTTCTGTATATCTAGTAGAGTCAGCTCAAGCTCTCCAAGGAGATTATTGATATTTGCTGATATATTTAGGAACTCTTCACTAGAGGTAAACCTATTTATATCTCTCACACTCTTTGCAAACCTCTTGATAACGCTATCGAGATGTTTAATCAGATTATTGATGGGTCTCCTATTATCATCTATGATTGCTCTGGCCGAATCCAATATATCTTTGAGTGGTAACTGCTGTAACTGTAGTATTAAATCGTTGAGGTTATCTATTACACCCTTACCCTCTACCACCTTAACTGTAGGTATCTCTATCAACCCACCACTATATCTATACCCATCTCTAGCCTTACCAAAAAATAGCTCTATATGGTCAATCCCCATAAATGGTATATCCGATTTCACTTTTGCACTCAATCCACCCTCTATTAGAGATATAAGCCCACTTGAACTATTTAGCTCAAATGCACTCTTATGT
>JAADDP010000192.1 GCA_013153825.1 Campylobacterota bacterium | reverse complement strand
AGCAATAACCTCAACTTTAGAGTTTAAAAATCTGGTCAATATTGAGACTCTAAGGTTCTTCTCCTCATCATCAAAGAGGGATACTATAAATTTACAATTCTTTAGAGTTATACCAGCATCCTTCAGGGTATCTGTTAATAGAGCATTTCCAGCCATTACGGGAACATCTCTACTAAAATCCTCAAGTAGAAAGCCACTAACCTTATCCTCATCTCTATCTATAAGCACAGCCTCAATACTGACATCATGAAATCTCTTAATTATCTCTGCTGTCACATATGTGTAACCTAAGATTATTACAAAATCACCCCTAATCATTCTAACCTTTTTTCTAAAGGCACTCTTCATCAGCTCAAACTTAAATGTCTTATCGGTAACGGCAGATACTAAAGCACCAATTCCATAGAACCAACCAACAACCGTAATATATATACATAGCGATACCCATAGTCGCTGGGAGTATGTGAATGTGTATGGAGCTTCCCCAAAACCTATAGTTGATGCCATATATGATACAAAATAGAAGGCATCAAAAAAGCTTAAATGGTATACATTCCCATTATCATCCATACCTGGAATTAGAACCATTCCAAGTATAGCGATTGAGTATGTTATTATAATAACTAGAAGTGGTGCCCTTAATTTATGTAGAACAATCCAGAAGGCATTATTATTCATAAATTGCTACCTTTTAGATTTTAAGGTCTCACCAACATATAGTATAACAGAGGTTATATTGGCTAGTAGAGCCCCACCAGATAGAGATATTATTGCAGCAAAAGCCTCGACATCAACTATTGATAGATACTCAGTTACAGTCCATACTATAACTGCAGCTAGAAGTTGAATATCTGCCACTAAACTTGTTGCCAATAGAACTGCTCCAAGTTGGGTCTTATCACCAATCTTTAGAACAGTCGTTATTAGACTCACAACTAGAGCAACAAATAGCTCATATACACTATGAAGTTCAGGATTATCGATATCCCCATAGAAAAATCCAAAATTTATAGTCATCGCTAAGATAAAAAAGAAGCCGGATACAACCTTTTGTAAGTTCATAAAATCTCCATTAATTAATGATTTAGAAACATATTATATCCACTATTCCAAAAAAAAAGGATTTTAATAGTTTGGGGAGTATCTCAATCGATGCAGGTACCGATGCCACTACTTGTTAAAATCTCTAGTAGTACAGAGTGTTCAACCCTTCCATCTATTATGTGAGCCTTCTTAACTCCACCCTTAAGAGCCTCAATAGAGGCATCAACTTTAGGTATCATTCCTCCACTTATTACTCCACTCCCCTTAAGCCTATCGATATCATCAATACTTAACCTCCCCAAGAGTCTCATATTCTCATCCAAAACCCCCTCGGTATCTGTAAGGAATATCAACTTTCTAGCCTTTATTGCTATTGCAACTCTACTTGCAACCAAGTCTGCATTTATATTAAAACCTGGATGGTTAAATTGTCCACTAGATGCAATTGGAGCAATTACAGGGATAAACCCATCATCTATTATATTCTCTACAACGTCTGGGTTTACACTCTTAATAGCTCCTGTATATTGAAACTTCTTAAAATCTTTAGGTACAGCCTCTAGAAATTTTCCATCTTTTCCAGATATTCCAATAGCCTTCCCCCCATGGGAGTTTAATAGAGAGACAATCTCACTATTTATCTCTCCCCTTAGAACCATCTCTACAACTCTCATAACCTCTCTAGTTGTAACCCTCTGCCCATCTATAAACTCTGTCCCTATACCCAACCTACTGAGGAGTTCTGTTATAGACTTCCCTCCACCATGGACGATAATCGGTCTCATACCAACTGTCTGAAGTAGCACTATATCCTGTGCAAACTTCTGCTTTAGCTCATCACTTGTCTGGGCAGAGCCACCATACTTTATCACAATTCTCTCATTGTGAAATCTCTTAATATATGGAAGTGCATCTAGTAGAGTCTTAACAACCTCAATCTTAGCCTTCAATAGATATCTCCTTAATCAAAGTAGTAGTGTAGGGATAACATAATATCCCCTCTCATATCAAAATTTTTCAATTTCTCTGAGGACATAAGCCTATAACCCAAATCTAAATCAATACTTCTATTGAATACATAGTTGAAACCGATAGTCCCACCATATAAAGCACCCCTATCATGTATACCACCTTTTCGATGCTCCATAACACCGAAAGCAACTCCAATGTATGGTTTAGCTTGGCTATCTTTAAATAGGTCTATCAATATTCCCGTATCTATCTGCATAATTAGACTATGGTATGTATGCTCTCTGCTATATGCGTAGTTGTAATTTATAGATGTTCTCCAATCCTCATTCTGTTTTCCGTAGGTAAATCCTATTGTTGAGGCATCTATATTATCATATCTGCTATATCCATTCTGAACCCCAATAAATGTGTATAGTCTCTCAATTCCATCATATCCTAAAAGTGTATTTACCAAGAAGAGTAGAACTACTATAATTTTTCTCATTTTTTTCCTCAAAAAATCTAATTTACAGATTATAACTTTTTTTAGTTTAATTATAAATGCTTATAACCTATGAAGCTCAATAGAGATATTGCTGAAACAAGAATAATGGATGCTCCAGATGATATATCATATAGATATGATATAGTCAACCCAACGATGGTGAATATTGATGAGAAGATACTAGATAGTATCATCATGGAGTATAGACTCTTGGATAGCTTCTCGGCTATATAGATAGGTATTGTTAGTAGTGCAATAACAAGAATTAACCCCACAACCTTTATAGCCACAACTATAACTAGAGCAGATATCACAAGTATAAGAGAGTAGAATAGATTTACATTTATCCCCCGTAGTTTTGCATACTCACTATCATAAGATACAGCTAATATATCTCTATATCTTAAAGATACTATTAAGATAGTAATCGTAAGAAGTATCCCCATATATAAAATATCACTTCTGCTAACTGCCAATATTGAACCAAATAGATAGCTCATTAAATCTACACTATATCCAGATGTTAAGTCTATAAATATAACCCCAATTGCCATTCCGATAGCCCACATAAGCCCTATAAATGTATCCATTCTAGATTTATGGTTTATCGTAATAAATGATATAATAAGGGCTGATAGTAGAGCAAATATGGATGCTCCCAGAAAGATTGGAATACCGAAATAGATTGCCATTCCAATACCACCATATGATGTGTGTGCAATCCCCCCAGCTAGAAATACCATCCTATTTACAACTATAAGTGAACCTACTATGCCGGATGCTATTGAGACCAAGATACCTGCAATAATCGCATTTTGAACAAATTCGTAAGATAGAGCCTCTAACATTTTACCCCTTATCAAGCTCCAAAATGATTTTCTAATTTTTATACTTGCATTAATATCTCTTTTAGATTATATCAAAAAATAGAGTATAATACAAATTAATAAAAGATTTTCAAAGGAGATAAACTCCCGAATAAAGCTGATGGCTTTACGGCGAAGTTTAGTAAAAAGAATTTATTTCATATAATTTACTACAAGAATAGGAAGGTGTCAAGATGAAAAGAGTCCATCATCAACAATGAACTCAGCTCATCCCAAAGTGAGGAGGTATTTTACAAAGAGCATCTTCCAATCTCATAGAAATTGTCAGAGCGTCGAAATTATATTTTAACTTTGTTAATTTTGTGTTAAATCTTTAACTTGAAACAAACATCTTTTATGATAAGATTTTAATCTTAAAATTCTTGCTCACCTATCATGGTGGGCTATAAAACCAAAAGGAATAGAATGAATCACTATGAAACACTCTTTATCTTAAAACCGACATTGACGGAACAGGAGATTAATAGCAACGTTGAGAAGATAAAAAATTCTCTAAGCTCAGAAGGTGCTAATATTTTAGCTATAGACGATATAGGTCTTAGAAGATTGGCATACCCTGTAAAGAAGAGTGAGAGAGGTATATATTATGTTCTATATTATATATCCGAGGGGAATATTATCTCAGAATTTGAGAGAAAATTGAGATTTAATGAGGATGTTCTTAAGTTTTTAACTATCAAGTATAGAACGAAGAGAGAGATTGAGAAGTTCAAACTATTTGTATCAAAAATAGATGGTGTAGTTGAGAGTAGAGAGAGCGAAGAGAAGCCTAAACATGAAGAAGAGAGTGTTAAGGTAGAAGATAGAGCTGAACAAGAGGAAAAAGTAACTCAAGCGTAATTTTTAGGAGACTCCTGTAATGTATAATAAAGTAGTATTGGTAGGCCATTTAACCAGAGATGTAGAGCTTAGATATTCAAGTAGTGGAACTGCATTTGGGGTTGTGGGTATTGCAACAAATAGAAGGTGGAAATCTCAAACTGGTGAGATGAGAGATGAGACGATGTTTATAGACTTGACCTTTTTTGGTAGAACTGCCGAAATAGCCAATCAATACTTAGGAAAAGGGAGCAAGGTTTTAGTTGATGGGCGTTTAACTCTAAATGAGTGGACAGGTCATGATGGTATGAGAAGAACAAAACATGTTGTCACCGTAGAATCTCTTAAGATGCTGGATACGAAAGCTGAAAGTGAGGCTCTAAGAGCTGGAGCTAGAGAGCAGTATAAGCAGTCTATCGGATATGGTGGTCCTCAATATGGAAAAGCTTCTCAGCCGGAGCAATCTGCACCACAGCAACAACAGCAACAACCATCCAAGAAAGAGCAATCTATCCCAGAGATAGATATTGATGAAGATGAAATACCATTTTAGGAGAATATAAGTGGCAGAGAGAAGAAAGTTCAAGAAGAGATATTGCAAATATTGTGAAGCTAAGATTGACTATATAGATTATAAAGATTTAAATCTATTAAAAATTAGTCTAAGTGAGAGATTTAAGATAATGCCTAGAAGATTGACAGGAAACTGTAAAAGACACCAAGAGATGGTTACAGTGGCAATTAAAAGAGCTAGACAGACAGCATTCATCCCTTACATTGTAGATAGAAAGAATGTGGTAGAGAACCCATTTGAGCTTATAAGATAGATAGAGGCTACTCTATCTATCAACCCCTCCAACCAAAAATAGATGTCCAT
>JAADDP010000016.1 GCA_013153825.1 Campylobacterota bacterium | reverse complement strand
TATCTATCCAGCAGAGCTTATGGAGAGTAGAGTACATAGCAATTATAGATAGCTTAAAGTAGCGTTTTCTGTAGCCTCTTAGGTGTTTCATATGTTTGATTTTAACTAAAAAATAATTAATTATAGTTAAAAATAATAATAAAATTATTATATGTTTTAAATAGCACCTCTTGTGGTTAGAGAATGTTTCGACCGTTCGCAGAGGGGATAAAAAATATATATACCCCATTAAAATATATTCAAGTTAACATATTATAAAGATATAATGATTATATGTTAAGCAGAACACTTTAAAAGGAATATAATGGCAAAAGGAAAAAAGGTAACGGTTATAGGAACAGGAAACTTCGGCTCAACAGTGGCTTTTATACTCGCTATGAGTGGAGCGTGTCACAGCGTTACTCTATTTGGAAGAAACTTTAATGTGGCTAAGGGGAAGGCTCTAGATATGTCACAGGCTGCAAATGCAGCTAGACAGCACACAATAGTGACGGCTGCAAAGGGGGCAGAGGATATTTCAGACTCAGACATTGTTGTAATTACTGCAGGGGCTCCTAGAACTCCAGGGATGAGTAGAGATGACCTACTTCTAAAAAATGCTGATATAGTAAAAAAATACTCTAGAGATATAAAAAAATATGCACCAAATGCAATTGTTATCGTTGTATCAAACCCACTAGATGCTATGACATATGTGGCGATAAAGGAGACAGGCTTCCCGAGAGAGAGAGTTTTAGGTATGGCAGGAATTCTCGATAGTGCTAGAATGGCTCACTTTATATATGAAAAACTGCAATATGGAGCTGGTCAAATTAGAGCTACCGTAATGGGTGGACATGGAGATACTATGGTTCCTCTCCCAAAGTTTACAACAGTGGCTGGTGTTCCGATAGATGACCTATTGGACTCAGAAGAGATTGGAGAGATTGTTAAGAAGACTAGAAATGGTGGAGCAGAGATTGTAAATCTGCTAGGAAACGGTTCAGCATACTATGCACCTGCAAAATCAACAACTGTTATGGTAGATGCAATCTTAAGAGATACAAATCAGATACACTCATGTGCAGTGATGTTAAATGGGGAGTATGGATATAGTGATATTGTATCTGGAGTTCCAGTTATGATAGGGGCAGGTGGAGCAGAAGAGATTATACAGATGGGGTTAAAGCCTCTACAGATGAAGAGATTTGCAAACTCAGTAGCCTCTGTTCAGCAGATGGTAGATAAACTATACGAATTAAACTTTTTTGATAAGTAAAATCATCTCCTTTTATCAACCCTAAAATATATATTTAATATAATCCTCTTAAAATATATGTTCTTAATAGAAGAGGATTTAATGGGCTATAGAGATATTGTTTCAACTGATGTATTGATTATTGGTGCAGGTGTAGCTGGTCTCTCCACTGCTATTGAACTTGCCAATAGATTGAAAAAGAAGGAGGAGAGTAGGAGGGTTATAGTTCTAGAGAAGGGTAGAGAGATAGGCTCACATATACTCTCTGGGGCATTGATTGAACCCAAGATATTTAGGAGCCTTCTAACCTCTGCAGACTACTTCGATATACCATTCGACACAAAAGTTACCGAAGAGACAACTCTAAAGCTAAATTCAGAAGATGAGTTTGAGATACCGATAAAACTTTCACAGCTATCAAATAGTGGTAATTATATAGCCTCTTTGGGAGAGGTTTGCAGATACTTAGCAGGTGTGGCAGAGAGGAAAGGTGTAGAGATATATAGAGGCTTCGCAGTAGATAAGCTCCTATATGATAAGAGAAGAGTTAAGGGTGTAAAGCTTAAAGATACGGGAGTTGCAAGAGATGGCAAGAGGCTTAAGAATTATCAAGAGGGGACGGTAGTTGAGGCTAAAGTTGTAGTATTTGCAGAGGGTTCAAGGGGTCATCTCACCAAAAAGTTGATAGAGAGGTTTGACTTAGATGAGGGGAAAAATCCACAAATATACTCACTAGGTCTGAAGGAGCTATGGAGAGTCCCTAAAGGCAATATAGAGGAGGGGAGAGTCTACCACACAATCGGCTACCCTCTAGAGGATAGAGATGAGTTTGGTGGTGGTTTCATATATGGACTTAGTGATAATAGAGTAGCTATCGGATTGGCTGTAGGTCTAGACTATAAAAATCCTAAGTTGGATATCCACGCTATGATGCAGGTCTGGAAGAGCCACCCATTTATATCTAAGCTTCTAGAGGGGGGAGAGCTACTTGAGTATGGAGCAAAGACAATTCCAGAGGGTGGTTGGAACTCAATTCCAAAAACATATGGAGAAAACTTTCTAATAGTTGGAGATGGGGCAGGATTTCTATCCACTCTTAAACTGAAAGGGGTTCATCTGGCAGTTGAGTCTGGAATTTGTGCAGGTAAGAGCGTAGCTAATGCTCTAATATTGGATGATATCTCAGAGAGTGGTTTAAGCTACTACCAGACACTAATTGATAGCAGTAATATCTATAGAGAGCTATACCCAATCAGAAATAGTAGAGCTGTTATGAGAGATGGTATCCTAATAGGGGGTCTAAAGGTGGCTCTTCAACTATTTATAAATGAAAATATAGTTAAAGTTCCAGAGATTGAGCCGGATATGAGGAGAACAGAGAAGGATTTAGACTGCACAAAGCCATCTATGAGGGATAGATTTGGGGATAAGTTGGATTTTGACAATAGGCTGACATTCTCAAAGGAGAACTCCCTATTCTATTCAAATATAGAGTATGATGAGAACCAGCCTCTGAACTTGGTGATAAACAATAGAGAGGAGTTTCAGAAGTCAAATATTGAGCAGTTTGGGTTGAGTGAGTCCCACTTCTGTCCAGCTGATGTCTATGAGTTGCATATAGATAGTGAAGAGAATAGGTCTCTGCGAATACATCCAGAGAACTGTCTCCACTGCAAGAGTTGTGATATTAAATCTCCAAATGGTGGAGTTACATGGAGACCTCCATATGGTGCAGATGGTCCAGACTATAAATATATGTAGAAGGGGGATATTAGAGTGGCTACTACAGTAATAACATTGATAAAGCAGGTTCCACTACCATCAGAGATGAGAGTAGGTAGAGATGGGTTAATGGATAGAACGAGGGCAAAGTCCACAATAAATAGAGACTGCACTTACGCTCTTGAGGCTGGTCTAGAGTTGAGAGATGAGAATAGAGATATAAGACTTATTGTCTGCTCTATGGGACCACCATCATTTAAAAGCTCTCTACAGAAGGCTCTAGAGGTTGGCTATGATGAGGCGTATCTACTCAGTGATAGGAGACTTGGGGGTTCAGATACATTTGCCACAAGTTATGCTCTATCTGAGTTGATTAAATATCTGGGCTTTACAAAAGATAGGGGCGATTTTATAATATTGACAGGACGCCAGACAAGTGATGGGGATACGGCTCATGTCCCATCTCAAGTTGCAGAAAATATGGGAATTGCCCAAGCTACATTTGTAGATGGGGTTCTACTAAATGGAGATGAGCTTATAGCCAAGAGGATAATAGAGGGTGGACATCAGATATTGAAGTTAAAACTCCCATCCCTAGTATCATTCACCCCCACAGCCACACCCCTAAGGAGAGCCTCACTAATAGAGACAATTAGAGCTAGAGATAAGTCGATTAAGCTCTTAACGATAGATGATATCTCCCTAGATGCAAATAGGGTTGGGCTTAGAGGGAGTCCAACCATAGTATCAAAGGTTAAGACGGTTAAGAGTAGTAGAGAGGCTGTAAAGATGGCTGAGGGGGATAATTTAATAGAGCTTGTAAACTCTCTCATAATAGATATTAAATCTAAGGGGTTCTCTAAAAAGGTTAATGGTAATAGAGGTAGAAGAGATGAGAGTGGTGAAGATGAGACTCTAGATGGGTTTGAGATTGTAGATTTTAGAGATGGGGCTAGAGGAGTCTTAACTTGGGCTGAGGTTATAGATGGAAAGCTATCTAGAGCATCTCTAGAGATATTAACCCCTGCTAGAGAGTTGGCAGATAGGCTTGGAGATGGAACGGAAGTTAAGAGCGTTCTAATTGGAAAAGATATATATAATCTATCAAGAGAGCTGATTGAGCATGGTAGCAATGGGGTGATTGTCGTTGACAATGAGCTACTTGAGGAGTACCAGATACTCCCTTTTGCATCTATATTTGGGCAGATTATAGAGAGATATAGACCTGAAATTGTCATATTTCCAGCCTCAATAGCTGGGAGAGAACTTGCACCTAGAGTTGGGGTAAAGGTTAATGGGGGTGTGACTGCAGACTGTACAGAGTTGAGGGTTGGAAGACACATAAACAGAAGAATGCGAAAGATATACTCTCCTCTACTTGAGGCAATTAGACCGACATATGGAGATTCAAAACTTGCAACGATAATCGGATTTCAGACACCACAGATTGCTACAGTCAGAGCTGGAACATTTAGAGTGCCATCTAGAGAGGTTGGAGCTGATGGTAGTGTCGAGAAGTTTAGCCCAAATCTCAACAGCAAAGATTTTATAACCAAAATAGTTGAGAGTACAAGAGGTGGAGATGGTCTAGATGAGATACTCAAGGCTGATGTTGTCGTTGGAGCTGGAAGGGGAGCTAGAGAGGATGAGCTTCAACTCATAAAGGCTCTAGCTAAGGCTCTAAAGAGGCAGGGGGTAAGTGCCACTTGGGCTGTTAGTAGGGCAGTTGTAGATGAGAAACTTGCTCCATATGAGAGGCAGATTGGGCAGACAGGAAAGATAATTAGACCGAAGGTCTATATCGCTATAGGAATAAGTGGCTCAATTCAACATATGGCTGGGGTAAAGGATGCAGAGAGAATTATTGCAATAAATAGAAAGTCTAGTGAGCCTATATTCAACTATGCAGAATTTGGAGTTGCTGGGGAGTATATGGATATTCTGCCACTGATAATAGATAAGGTCAATAATGGATTTACCTTCGGAATTGATGTCGAATAGAAAGTTTTTATAAAGGAGTTTAGAGATGCGTCTACTATCATTAGTAGCACTAATATCGCTATCAAGCGTAGCCAACGATTTAAATAGCTGTAAGGGTTGTCACCCCATAATATATAGTGAGTTTGAGCAATCTATGCACAAAAAATCTACAATAAAAGATGATAAGATACATCAGGCTGTTTGGAATAAACATCCACTAA
>JAADDP010000128.1 GCA_013153825.1 Campylobacterota bacterium | reverse complement strand
TTTTTTAGTTTTATTACTCCACCCTTTTTGGTTCCAATATTATATACATAAACTACAATATTATGCTCTTTAGCATACTCAATCTCTCTAGAGAAATCTTTGCTATCTCCACCATCTGTAAAGAGTAGAAGTATCTTTCTCCTATCACTCTCAAATAGGGCATCTGCACTCTCTAGTAGGTTTAAGAGGTCTGTCCCCTTCAAAGAGATATAATCTAAGCTAATATTTTTAGCTAGATACTTCAAAGAGTAGAAATCCTCTGTGAGTGGAGATATCAAGAAGGTTCTAGAGCTAAATCCAAGTAGCCCCACCCTACTCTTCTTAAAAAAATTTAGTGAGTGGATAAACTCTCTCTTTGCAAACTCAAATCTATCTGGATATATATCATCACAGAACATTGAACGGCTCATATCAAGTGCCACAACCACATCTATAAAGCTAGACTTTACCTCAACCTCCCCATTATCAATCTGAGGTCTAGCAAGAGCCACTATTATAAATGAGATTGAACTAAGAATTAAGATAGCTCTCACACGCCTTGGAATTGCCCCATTTCTAACTCTAATTAAATCAAAAACCTCTCTTTTAAATAGGTTCTCTAAATCGTGCCTATTGCTCTTTATAAAAAAGAAAGCTGGAATTAAAAGCAACAGTAACCATAAAAACTCTATATTCTCAAAAACCATCTTCTACTCTCTCTCCACATTTTTTAAGTGAAATAGCAACACTAAGCTCAAAAGAGATAACATCAAAATATATTGATAGTAATATGTCTTTTTAATATATTTATTTGCTTCAATCTCACTCTTCTCTAGTCGATTGATTGTCTCATATATCTCTTGGAGTTTCTGGATACTATTTCCATTAAAATAGTCTCCACCCGTCTCTTTTGCGATTTTTCTTAAAATTGCTGAGTTAAAATCTACTCCATCTCTCCCTACCCCAATGGTATATACCTTTATTCCATACTTCTTTGCCCTCTTGATTGCCACCTCTAGTGGAATTGTATCTGCATTATCCATCCCATCAGTTAGTAAAATTGCAATCTTCTCTTTAGATTTGCTAGTCTTAAAGAGATTTACACTTAGAAATAGAGCCTCATATAGGGCTGTTCTCTGTTTTCCTGCAACCCCTACATCAATTCTCTCCAATAGCTCCTTTAGGCTATTTTTATCATATGTTAGAGGCACAGCCACATAGGCAAAATCGGCAAATATTGTAAGGGCTAATTTGTCATGTTTTCTCTTATCGATAAAATCCATTACAATTCTTTTTACAATATCAAACTTCCCATACTCCTCCATAGAGCCACTAGCATCTAAAATTAGAGATATCTCATAACCCTTATCATTTTGTGTCTCGAGTATATCCTCTCTTATTGGACTAGCAAGGGCTACTACTAAGCTAAATATTGATAGAAATTTTAAAAACTCCAATAGTGAACTCTTACGCTCTGTTGCCCTCCTTAACATTGGTATATTTGGAAAGTAGATTGCAATATTTTTTGCCTTACACCACCTAACACATATAAGATATAAGATTAAAACTAGAAAAACTAGAGGATACTCAAACTTTATACCGATAAAAAAATCCAACATTACCCTAGCTCCTCTATAAACTCTCTCATCTCCTCTTTTACTCTCTCCTCTAGTGGAGGGACATCTTTCTTATATTTATACTTCTCTAAATCTCTCTCTATATTAAAAAATCTATTTCTATTCTGCTCATCAATCCATAAATATCCATATCTTGAAAACTTATATGCACTCTCTTTGGAGTTATTAAAATCTATACTCTTTAACTTCTCAAGTGCTAACTCTTTCTTTGTCGGTTTTCTTCTTCTACTTTTAAATTTTCTATATATTAAAAACAGGATAGCCCCAACTATTAAGAGGGCTACTACTCCACCAACTAAACCCAAAAGCTCAAACAGACTACTATCTGGTATCTCTACTATATCCTTTATATCTCTTAATTTTAAATCTTCCATATACCTACTCTTTTATAATTTGAGATAGTCTAATATAGACCTCATCATCTGTATATACCTTTCCAAATACCACTCCATGTTTTAGAAAATGCTCTCTTAATGCTCTATCATGCTTTTCTAACTCCGCTTTATAACTTGCTATTACACTCTTATCTATTAAAAAATCTTCAGAATTTAGGGAGTTTGTATCTATTAGTTGATACTCTCCAAATAGCTCTAAACTCTCCTCTAAATGGTCTCTTACTGCTAAGGCATATATCTGATGTTTTGCCGAGATTAATGAGAAATCTAAATCTTGGGTTAGAAAATCTCCAATTACAAATATAATTGACCTCTGCTTTACAATCCCCATAATAGACTCTACAAGGCTGTTGTAGTCAGCCTCCATCCCCAGAGGCTCAATAGCTACACCCTTTTCTACAACATCATATATAATCGCCTCTCTTTTTGTAGGCTTAAATAGACGAACCATCTCCTTTTCAAAAAATATCGTCTCTACTCTATTGTTATCTTTTATAGCAGAGAGACCCAAAAGAGCCAATATCTCAATAGCCACCTCATGTTTTAACTTAACTGAACCAAAGTGTAGCCCACCACTGAGCATTAGAACTATTACAATATTTAGCTCTCTCTCCTCATTAAACTCATTTACCTTCAATCCACTACCCTTAGCAGAGGCCAACCAGTTTATCTTTCTAATATCATCACCATAGGTGTAGTCTCTAATCTCTCTAAAGTCTAGCCCATCCCCCTTAAAAAGGGTTAGATGGTTTCCCAAGTTTCCAGAGAATACATCCTTTTTGGCTCTTAATATTATCTCTTTTGCTTTTTTTTTATTCATGGTCTAACTCTTAACTAAGGAGTTTTTATAGTCTCTAATATCTTTTGGATAATTGTCTCTGATGATATATCGTTTGCTTGAGCCTTATAGTTTAGAACAACTCTATGCCTTAATACACTCTCTACAACATATGAGATATCTAGTGGGGTTACAAAATCTTTTCCTCTTAGAAGTGCCACTGCACAACTAGCCTTATATAGGTCTATTGAGGCTCTAGGACTAGCCCCAAAGCTGATATACTCCTCTATCCCATCAACGCCATACTCTTTTGGAAATCTTGTGGCAAATATAATCTCTGCTATATATCTCTTTATGTCACTATCTACATGTATTCTTTTAAACTGCTCTCTAATCTCTCTTAAATCTTCAACTGAAGCTACACTCTTAACCTCCTCAAACCCCTTTACAGCTACCCTGTCGATTATCTCAATCTCTTCATCTAAGGTGTTATAACCAACCATAGCCTTTAGCATAAATCTATCTAGCTGTGCCTCTGGGAGCTGATATGTCCCCTCTTGCTCTACTGGGTTCTCTGTTGCCATAACTAAAAATGGCTCATCAATCTTAAATGTATTCTCCCCAATTGTAACTTGACGCTCTTGCATAACCTCAAGTAGTGCCGATTGAACTTTAGCAGGGGCTCTGTTTATCTCATCTGCTAAGAGTAGATTTGTAAAGATTGGACCTCTCTTAACCTCAAACTCCCCATCCTTTGGGTTATATATCTTTGTCCCTACAATATCGCTTGGGAGTAGGTCTGGGGTAAATTGAACCCTCTTAAAATCTAACCCAAGGGCTTTTGAGAGGGCATTAATTGCAGTAGTCTTTGCTAAGCCAGGAACCCCCTCTACTAATATATGTCCATTAGCAATAAGTCCTATTAGAAGAGAGTCTATTAGCTCCTCCTGTCCTACAATAATTTTTTTAACTTCTCTTTTAATCTCTTGAATTTTACCCATTTCTATCCTTAAAATATATATATTTAATATAGTAGCAATATTCTATATTACTTTTATTAACTATTGGTAAATAAGTTTAGCTATATATTATTAATCTTCTTAAGTTAGTTATATAAGAGATACTCCTCATACTCCTCTTTTGTCATCTTTACATAGTTTTGAAATCTATCTAAATCCTCATTGTGTCCAATGCAGACCATCATATCCCCTCTATCTAATCTATGCTCTAAGCCACTTGTGATAAATAGAAATTGGTTACTAAGTCTCCTATCTATCATTCCTACTAATATTACATTGTGTCTATTGAAATCAAAATTATCCACCATTATCTTATCGAGAAATGACTCTTCAGGTATATATATCTCCCTAATAGATAGCTCATTATCTGGACTTAGAAGTTGACCAATCAATTTTGTAGCTATCGGTTTATTTAAAATATTGTATATCCTATTTGCACTAACTTGATATAGGTCTATAACCTTAGATGCTCCAGCCATCTTAAGCTTTTGGGCTACATGAATTGAGTCTGAGAGTGCTATAATCTTACTCTTTGGGTAGAGAGAGTGGAGAGATAGGGTTAAAAATACATTTAGGTGGCTATCCTCCATTACACAAACTAAGTGGTCACCCTCCTTCACATTCAGACTCTCAAGCTCAATATCATCTGTAATATCCATCTTTATAATATTTATATACCCATCACTAATAGCCTCCTCATAAGACTCTCTATCCGATACAACTATTACAATATCAAAACCATTCTTCTGTAACTCTCTCGTTAAGAAGTGGCTTCTACTGCTATATCCAAATAGAAATGCTCTATTATTAACTTCCATAGTAGACCTCCCCATACTGCTCTTTAAAGTAGTCTATACTAACTCTTCTACCCATTACAAGTAGCACATCTCCAATTCTAATATCAATCTGTTGAGGTGGATTAAATATAAACTTATTATCCTTCCCAGATTGAAAACCTATAAATAGTAGCTTATGTCTCTTAAAGTCTATATCTTTAATTCTCTTTCCAACAAGCTTATAGTGTGTAAATGTGGATACCTCATCTAGCTGAGCCACATTTTGACCAGTTAGAATTGAGTATATGGCTCTATACATTGCAGGTTGTGTTATCGCAAATAGTAGCATCTTGTTTGCAGCCATACTTGGAAGTACCACATGGTCAACCCCTGCGAGTTTAAATTTTCTCTCCATATTTTCACTACTTGCTCTCGCTATTACCCTAATATTTTTTGATATGCTCTTAGCATTTAGTGTAATATATATATTATCTATATCGCTCCCACTAAGTGCTATAAGGGTAACTTTTGAGTACTCTGTATCAAACTTCTTAATAACATCATATCGACTAGCATCCTCATTAATGATATTAAACCCCTCCTTTAC
>JAADDP010000095.1 GCA_013153825.1 Campylobacterota bacterium | reverse complement strand
CTAGATAAACAGGATATTGAAGCAAAACTACTAAAACTTATAAATAAAGAGTTTGAAACTCCACAAAAAAATGAGTTTGAAGAGGCAGAGATAATAGAAGAGAATAAAAAAGAGAGTATAGATATAAAAGCTCTCGCCCTAAAACATCTCCAAAGCAACTTTAATGAGGCAATCTCTAAAAAACTATTTGGTAAAGCTCAAGAGAGTATTATTGAGTATATTAGAAGAATTAAAGAGAACTTTAAGAAGAAGGATGTAAATGAACTCGTAGAGGATTTTCATGCCCTAAAAGGGGTTTTATCAAACCTAGGGTTACAGGAGTTAGCAAAGATGGCAGGAGAACTTCAACATATCTCAGAGAGCGGAGATTTACTATTAATCGATAAGAAAAAATCTATTTTATTAGATAAAGTATCTCCAATTTTAAAAAAATAAGGATTTTATATGAAAAGATTAGAAGATTTAGGCGATTTTACAATGTTAAGTATTGAAGATGATGTATTTAATCAAGAGCTAGCAATTGCTACATTTGATGAGACTCCAAATATAAATATACATCAAGCTCCAAATGGAGAAGAGGGGTTAGAGTTATTAGGACAAATCCCAGTTGATATAGTTCTACTAGATATAATGATGCCAAAAAAGAATGGTCTAGAGACACTAAAAGAGATTAGAGAAAATCCAGAATACAACAATATCCCTGTGCTTGTTGTAACCTCTAAATCAGAAGAGAAGACCACAGCATATAAACTAGGAGCAGATGACTTTATATCTAAACCATATAACCCAGAGGAGTTAAAACTTAGGGTATTTAACCATCTAAGAGTTAAAAAATTTACCGATATCATGAAAACTATCAAAGATAACTCAGACTCTTCAGATACTCTAAGCTACCTAAAAGAGGCAGTAGATATTATAGATAACTCCCAAAAACAGCTTTTAAATAGACTTGGAGGTCTAGCTCATGAGAATGGTTATAGCAATGCAAATAGCTCAAAAAGACTTGGCGAATATGCAAAGATATTGGCATATATATATGGTCTAAACTCTAAAAATATAGATAATCTCTACTACTCTATGTCGATATATGATATTGGATTAATTAGAATACCAAAAGATAAACTAAAAGAAGATAGTAAAGTATTTAAGACACATCCAGAACTTGGTATAGAGATTTTAAAAGATATTAAAGAGACAACTCTAATTGATATGGCAAAAAAGGTAATCTTATATCACCATGAGAATTGGGATGGTAGTGGATATCCATATAAAATTAGAGGGACAGAGATACCAATATGTGCACAAATTGCGGGAATTGTAGACTTTTTTGATAAGCTTACAATACCTAGGATATATACAAAAAATGTAATCTCACCAGATGAGGCACTAGAGATTATCCTAAGAGAGAGAGGTGGAATGTTTAATCCAGAGTTAGTAGATATATTCAAAAAACATTTTGATAAGTTCTTAGAAGTTAAAGAGAAATACTACTAATATATACACCCAATGGGTGGTAACCTTAGTAGCTACTCATCCTTTAGATATTTTTTCCAATCACTCCAAGAACCCAAATCTGTGCTTTTTGTTAAAGCCTCCTCTAGCTGGTCTAAAAATATATCTCTATCTACTAATCTAGCACCAAGACTCATTAGATGTTCAGTTGGAACCTGACAATCGATAAAGTAGTACTCTTTTTTAACCAAAATATCACTAAGAACCTTTAGTGCTACCTTTGAAGCGTTACTCATTAAAGAGAACATAGACTCCCCAAAGAATGCCTTTCCTATTGCAACACCATAAAATCCACCAACCAATTTTCCATCGTAATATGTCTCAACAGAGTGGGCAAATCCCATATTAAAAAGCTCTATATATGACTCTTTCATCTTCTCTGTTAACCAAGTTCCAACTTGACCATCTCTTGGAACTGTTCTACAATACTCTACTACACTCTCAAAATCTCTATCAAACTCTATCTCAAAACCTCTATTTCTAATAACTCTTCTCAAAGATTTACTAGCCTTAAACTCATCTGGATAAAGCAGAAGCCTTGGATTTGGTGACCACCAAAAGATTGGGTCACCCTCATTAAACCATGGAAAAATTCCATTTCGATACGCTTTTAATAACCTATTTGGGTCTAAATCTCCACCATAAGCCATTAACCCTTCATCACTAGCCTCTCTTGGATTTGGAAAGATATGAGGCATTCCAATCTCTGTTATAAAATAATCATCATCATAAATCGAAGACAAAATCAAGCCTCTCTCTATCCTTATTAAAGATGACCTCAACAACTCCACCACCCTTTAATCTACCAAAGAGTATCTCATCTATTAGAGGCTCTTTTATATCTTGGTCAATTACTCTTGTAATCTCCCTTGCACCATATATTTTGCTATATCCATTTTCTGCAACAAACTCTTTTGCACTATCATCTATCTCTATATAAATTCCTTTCCCCTTCATCTGCTCATTTAACTTTTTAACCTCTATATCTACAATCTTAATAACTATATCTAAACTTAGATGGTTAAATTCTACTATTCCACTTAGTCTATTTCTAAACTCTGGGGAGAAAAAATCCTTTAGGGCATTTTGACTTCTTATAGTATCATCTTTTGTAAAGCCCATTATGTTTGCCTCTTTTGTTCCAAGATTTGAGGTCATAATTAATATTACATTCTTAAAATCACTTACAACCCCATTATTATCTGTAAGCTTTGCCCCATCCATAACTTGAAGTAGAATATTCATAATATCTGGATGAGCCTTCTCTATCTCATCTAATAGTAAAACCGTATGTGGATTTTTCTTAATCATCTCTGTTAATAATCCCCCCTGCTCATACCCTACATATCCAGGGGGTGCTCCAATTAGACGGCTTAGTGAGTGTTTCTCCATATATTCACTCATATCTATTCTCTCAAAGTGAATATCCATAGCCCTTGCTAACTCAGTGCTTAGTGCAGTCTTTCCAACACCAGTTGGGCCTATAAATAGGAATGAGCCTATTGGTCTATTCTCCTGATTTAATCCAGCATAGGAGCGTTTAATAGCCTTTACAACAGCCTCTACTGCCTCATCTTGACCAACTATCTTACTCTTAATACTATCTGCTAGAGATTTTAACCTAGTTGTGTTATCTGTAGAGACAACAGTTGATGGAAGTTTTAACATTCTAGCTACACTCTCTTGGATATCTTGACTAGTTACCTCCACATTTTGTCTATCTTTTAACATAAAATGTGCTCCAACCTCATCAATTATATCCATAGCCTTATCAGGTAGAAATCTATCATGTAGATACTTTACACTAAGCTCTATTGCACTATCTATCGCATCATCTCTTAGAAATATCTTATGATACTCCTCATACTTGTCTTTGACACCTCTTAATATCTTTTTTGTATCTTCTATAGTTGGCTCTTCGATATCTATCTTAGAAAACCTTCTAGAGAGAGCCTTATCCTTATCTAGATGGTTCCTAAACTCACTATAAGTTGTTGCTCCAATACACTTTAAATCACCTCTAGCTAGTGCTGGTTTTAATAGATTAGCAGCATCCATACTCCCACCACTAGTAGCCCCTGCTCCAACTAGAGTATGTATCTCATCTATAAAAAGGATTGAATTATCTATCTCCTCTAGCTCACTTAAAATCCCTTTTAATCTCTTCTCAAAATCCCCTCTATATTTTGTTCCAGATATCATAGAACCCAAATCCAATGCAAATATCTTACTCTGTTTCAATACATTTGGAACATCACCCTTTGATATCTTAAGAGCTAACCCCTCAGCAATTGCAGTCTTTCCAACCCCTGGTTCTCCAACCAATAGAGGATTATTCTTCTTTCTTCTACATAGAGTCTGCATTACCCTATCTATCTCACTCTCTCTTCCAATTACAGGGTCAATCTTTCCATTACTAGCCAAGGATACAAGCTCTATTGTGTATGATTTTAGGTTTGGATACTCCTCTTCCTCTTCACGATTTCCATCATCTATATCCTCACTATCTCCATCTTCTTTTTTCTTATCTAATATATCTAAGTGAGATATTATCTCTAATATATCTAATCTATCAATCCCTTCAGCTCTCATAATCTTATATGCATAACTCTTCTCTTGAGTAAAAATTGATGCTAACATATCTCCAATTTTTGCTTCACTCTTTCCAGAACTTGTAATATGCATCATCATATCATTCATAACATGAGAGAGTGTTACTGTCTCATATGGCTCATCTACCTCTCCATTCTCATTAACCTCTAATACGGGAATATTGCTATTTAAATAATTTATTGTAAGCTGTTTCATATACTCAATATTCCCTCCAACAGCTAGGAGTATCTCTTCACCCTCTTTACTATTTAGTATAGATAAGAATATATGCTCTAGTGTTAGATACTCATGCCTATGCTCTTTAGCATATTTTACAGCTTCTCTAAACACTCTATTTAATTCTATACTTATCATTTATAATCCTTTGTTTAAGCTATTATTATGCCTGTTCAAATGTAGCAAGTAGAGGAAATCCATTCTCTTTTGCCAGTTGCCTCACTTGATAAACTTTTGTTTGAGCTATATCATATGTATATATTCCACATACAGCTTTTCCTTTTTTATGAACAGTTAACATAATCTGTTCAGACTCTACGATACTCTTGTGAAATACTTTTACTAAAACCTCTATTACAAACTCCATAGTAGTATAATCATCATTATGTAAAATTACCTTATATCTATCTGGCTCATCTAAGCTTAATGATAACTCCACATCTTCTCTTATCTTGGGCAAGGTTAATCCTCTATTTTAATCTATAAATAAGTATATCTTTTTTATATTACAATCACATTTAATTATTGAAATAGAAATTTATATAAATATTGGAGAACAATTGTGAAATTACTTTTTGTTACAGCCACAAATACCAATATTGGTAAAACTTTTACTACATTAAAATTGATTGAATATCTCTCAAAGCATGATTTTAGCGTAGGTGTGTGTAAACCAATAGAGACAGGAGTATATAATCAAAATCCACCAGATGCCAAAAAACTACTAGATAAATGTAAAACATATAATAACAAATTTAAAAAATTTTCTCCAAAAGATATAACAGCCTACACATTTGAGCTTCCAGCCTCCCCATTCTCTGCAGATACTAAAGGGGTTATAGATATAGAGA
>JAADDP010000048.1 GCA_013153825.1 Campylobacterota bacterium | reverse complement strand
GGAAATCATACCCTCTACTACTATATGGGTATATATCTCTAATTGTGGATATTAGACCCCATAGACCATCTAAAATATCTTCCCTATCTCTGTAGCCTCTATAGAATATATCCTCTAGACTCCCAACCTCTCTAAGTCTCCTAAGTGCTATAAATATGGCTATGACATCATCTGAATTTTGAAAACGGTAGTAGTGACCCTTCAGAGCAGAGGATATCCTCTCTTCACTCTCACTTAAAAGTCCAAAATCTAAACTATCTAGAAACTTCACAATCTGCTTAGCACTCCCATAGGCAAATAGTGCAGATATTAGAGCTATATACTCATCTCTATATCTTCTAGCTACCATTAGTGGGTCTGGTCTATCATAGGTAAGCTCACCTATCCTATCTCTCTCCTCTACCTCTCTATCCAAAATATCTTTTATACTCAACAAATCCTATCCTTTTGAAATGTGCCACCCGCGAACATATCTACATGGGTATATTTTTAATCTTATACCCAACTCCTTTAGAGTTGAGTTACAAACCGATAGAGCATCTCTATACTCTCTATATAGAACCTTATACTCTCCACCCCTATCGGTGCATAGACAATCCTGCTCACTACTGAAACTACCATAGCTGATGGGGGAGATATTACCCCTTCTCTTCTCCCTCATCTCTAAATCAACCTTAATCCTCTTTAACTCTCTCTCTAATCTTTTCATATAGTGATTATGCCATTTTTAATAATATATGTGAATAGTTTCACTTTTAGCTTTTAATAAAAATTAAAATCTAATTTTAATATCAAGAAAAATTTAATCTTACTTGATATATCATTTACCAAATGAGATACATATTTACATTTTTACTCCTCCTATCCATATACTCTTTTGGTAAGAGTCCAAAGTACTACTCGGATAGACATCTAGATATGATATATAGAAAGGTCTCTAAGAGTTCGGATATTGATGATAAGGCTCTAAGAAAGACATTCTACTACTATAAAAAATATAAGATAAGAAGTTCTCTATCTAGAGACTATCTAGCAATTGCCGACTACACTAAGGTATTTAATACTAAAAGACTCTATATAATTAGGTTATCCGACGGTAGGGTCTACAGGTATAAGATTGCCCATGGACTCCGTTCTGGGGCAAAAGGGGGTAGAGTCTGGCGTTCAAGTAATGAGAAAGATAGCTTTATGACTCCATATGGATTTTTTAAGGTTGGCTCAAAAGAGGGATTGACATTTAAGAAGAGATATAACTATCTCCCAATTATAGGGTTAGAGCAGAGCAATAGAAAGGTTGGGATGTCTCCAAAAGTGGGTGGAAGAGATATCGTTCTCCACACTGCATGGTATGTTAACTCTGGAGGTAGAAGTTTAGGCTGTTTTGCAATTAGACCAATAGATAGGAGAGAGGTTTTTAAAAAATTGAGGGATGCTCTACTATATAGTTACACCGGAAAATAAAAAATGTTCTAAATAAACAAATTTTAATCTTTCTTAAGATTAAATAAAGTTAATTATAGTTATAATCCATTAAAGAAAGGGTTAAGATGGTTAAAAATTATATAGCATTTATTATACTTATCGGTTTTACAAGTCTATTTGCAGACTCCATAGAGTCAAATAAGTACCATATGTTGGGTATTGATGGGGGTGTATATCCAAAGAGAGCTATAGCTAAATTGAGACCATCTAAAGAGGGTAGAGGTATTGATATTACTGAAGATATCAAGAGAGATAGGGATAACTCAACATCAACTTTTAAAAAGATACTTCAATATGCAAAGTTTAAAAAGATATCAAATAGTAAGAGTCTGTGTGGTATCTGCATGAACTATAAGGTCTCTAAAGATGTTCAGATATCTGTAGATATATTGGCTGAAGTTAATAGAGAGGAGAACTCAATAAAGATAGAGGATAAAAAGGCTCACATAAAAGTGGCAATGTCAATCTAAAAATCTAACCTTTTCATACCAAAACCGTATAAAGTTTAACCAAAAATAGTATATATAAGTGTTATGATAGATAGAGCATCGATAGAAGAGTTAAAAAGTAGAGTAGATATTGTAGATATAGTATCCCACTATATCGAACTGAAGATGAGTGGTGTAAACTATAAGGCAAACTGCCCTTTCCATGCAGAGAAGACCCCAAGCTTTGTAGTCAGCCCAGATAAACAGATATTCAACTGTTTCGGTTGTGGAAAGGGTGGAGATGCAATTGCCTTTGTGAAGGAGTATGAGAGGCTGGAGTATCCAGAGGCTATAGAGAAGATTGCAGAGATTATAAACTTCCCACTAAAATATGTAGAGGGGAGAGATAGGAGTGTAGATAGCTATAAGATACTAAATCAGGTGCAGAGGTGGTATAGGGAGAGGCTATCGGATAGTAGAGATGTAAACCAATATCTAAAATCTAGAGGTTTAGAGCAGAAATCTATTGATGAGTTTGGGGTTGGATACTCAGGTAGCTCATATGAGCTTCTAGATTTCCTCAAGAGAAACCTAATATCCATGGAGGAGGCGAAAGATGTTGGGGTATTATCAAATAGAGATGGAAAATTTTACGCAAGGCTAACAAATAGGGTTACATTTCCAATCCACTCACATAGTGGAAAGCTTGTAGGCTTTGGAGGTAGAGCATTAAGAGCCGATAATCCTGCAAAGTATATAAACTCTCCTCAGACAAAACTATTCAATAAATCTAAGATACTATATGGATATCATCTTGCAAAAAGTAGGATATATAGAGAGGGTAAAATTATAGTATCAGAGGGGTATCTAGATGTAATTCTACTCCATCAGGCTGGATTTAAGAATAGTGTTGCCACCCTCGGAACAGCATTAACAAAGGAGCATATACCTCTACTTAGAAAGGGAGAGCCGGAGGTTATATTGGCATATGATGGGGATAGAGCTGGAATAGAGGCTGGATTCAAAGCGAGTATGCTTCTCAGCACAAGTGGAATTGATGGGAGAGTTGTCCTCTTTCCAGATGGAAAAGACCCTGCAGATATGGTCTCCGATGGAGATATAGATGGTTTAAGAGATATATTAAATGGGGGTGTAGCTCTAATTAGATTTACTATGGAGAGTATCATAAACTCATATGACCTCAGCAACCCATTTAAAAAAGAGAAAGCATTTAATGAGATAAAATCATATCTATCAAAACTTAGTGAGATTGTGAGGGAGGAGTCAATTCCACTCGCATCATCTCTACTTGGCATATCAAAGGATATATTCTATCCAAAAAATAGAAGAGGGGATAGAGGAGAGGATGAGCCACGAAGAGTAGTTATAGAGACCAATAAGTGTACAGATTTAGGTGTTCTAAATATCCTAAAGACCTTAATAGAGAATCCAAAAATGGTAGATATTTTAGATGGAGTAGATAGAAACTACCTATTTAGTGGATATAGAGATATATATGATGCAATCATGGAGGGGGAGCTGGAGAATCCAAAGGTGATTAAGTTGATTAGAGATAGATGCTATATGCCTCTAAGTTGTGAAGAGCTACAGAGAATGGTATGCAACCTACTGGTTGTTAAGTATGGTACGATAAAGCGAAAGATACTCCATAAGAGAGATATACCTTATGGAGATAAGGAGTATATTATGAGAAAGATAACTACAGATATAATTCCAAACCTTAAGAGGGGCAAAATTTTAGATAATCAGCTCCCTATTGATGTGAAAGTTTCATAACATAAGCCCCCATCTTCTTGAAAAAATAGACTTTTCTTGATAAAATTGTTACAGATTTTATTGAGTTGCATCTATTTTAATATATTTTGATATAGATAACCACTTAATTTTTCTATTGATATAACTAAATTTCTAAGGAGTTTTTATGAAAAAAGCACTATTAACCTCTCTTGCTATGGTTCTAGTAGGAGTACTTTACTACTTCACAGTCGGCTCTAGACAGATAACAGAAGAGATAAAAGATGGTATAAATAGTCAGATTGTGACTCTAAAGAGTAACGGCTTTGAGATTCAAAAGGAGGAGATAGATAGTTCAAGAGAGCATTTTGAGATAGATTTTAACGATACGGAGAGGATAGCAAATTATTTAATCAGTAGAGGAGTTAAAGATGTAGATATTGAATCAATTAATATCATGAGAGGAATGGTAATAGGTCTCGATATGGAGTATAACCCCTCTCCAACTAAAGCTATAGCCGTAGATATATACCCCATAAAGCTCCCAGATATTATCGATATCGCCCTAAGAGATAGTGGAGATGAGAGTGCAATTGATAGGGTGAAGAGTATGTTGAGTAACAGAGCAGTACTAATCCATATTGAGGTGAATAAGTTGGCAACAGCTTTCGATGGATATCTTAAAGATATAGAGATAGATAGAGAGTTGATAGTAGAAGGCTTCAGCTTCAATGGAGATTTAGATGATATGGAGATTGAGAATGTAACCCAGAATATAAAGAGGATGGAACTCAATATTCCGGAGGACAATATATACATCTCTATCTTAGGCTTTAATGCAGATATAGAGAGACCACTAGATGATTTCAATAAGGTTACACATTTCAACTTAAATAACTTTAAGGTCAAAAGTATAGATATGGGGAAAACATACCTATTTAATTTTAAAGATATATCTGGAGATACAACGGACATAAAGAGAGATAAGTTCCTAATATCATCACTCTCTAAGAGTAGTATTAAAGAGGTCGATATATCTAAAGATGGAGATTTTTTAATAGCTCTAAAGGGTGTAGAGTTAGATATAGATATTAAAAACTTCGATAATAGAGTCTCCGATGATTTCGAAAAGTTAATGAATAACTCAATAGGTTTTAACTCATCAGATACGATACTCTCCATAGTTAACAGGTTAGCAGATTCAAATTTCCATATAGATATACCGAATATATCAATATCGACTATTAAATATGATAATCAGGAGATAGATGGCTTCAAGCTAAAGTTAAAATCATCACTTGATAGTAGTAAAAGTGGCTCATTAACTCTGGAGAATATAACCGATATCTTAAATCTAAAATTAAATATTGAGCTATCAAATGAGCTTCTATCTGTAATATCAAGCAATATGAATGCTATAGTTATGATGATGATACTTCAACCTATGGATGTAAATGGAAAAAAGGTGTATGATATTGAGTTGAGAGGAGGAGAACTGAAGGTAAATGGGAATGTAATCGATTAAGATTACCCCCAAACCTCCCTATCAACACTACC
>JAADDP010000068.1 GCA_013153825.1 Campylobacterota bacterium | reverse complement strand
GTCAGAAGAGCGATATATAAATCTCTAGATAGAGTATCATCAGGGGGGAGTCCAACCTCGCTCTTAAACTTCAAAATAGCCTCTTTTAGGTTATCATTCATAATACGGGTAACCTCAACATCCTCCCCTCTAAGTTTAAGCAGATAGCTAATCTGCTCAATCTTCTTATTTAGAGGCTCTCTTAAAAAGCTATATAGAAGATTGCTTAGAACATTTCTATCAACTTTACCACCCTTTAGTAGAAGCCAATATGGAAACTCTCCCAATTTACCCAAAACCTCAGCCACACTCAACTCAACTAGAGCAGTGATAGAGGCGTGGATACCTTGAGATTTTGTAATTGCATTATTGAAGCCAAATCCACTTCCCAATATTGAGAAGGCAAACTCATTGGCACTACTCCTCTTCTCTATCATAACCCTATTTGATGTTGACTTTAGAGGAATATAGTTTCCTGAGTGCATATCCGATGGGATTAAGCTTATACCCAAAATTATCTTTCTACTCTCACTATCTATAGAACCCTCCACATCAAACTCATTATGGCGTTTGCCGACAGTACCTGTACCTGTAGCATCAATACCACTATCTTTAGACTCAACTACATCAAACTCTGTAATTGCTCCATTTATTATAAATGTCTCTCTCTTAGCATTCTCACTAGTATCTAAATCAAATATTGGAATTACATAGTTACCAATCTTTGTAAATGTACTATTCACGACAGCAGTTATATCTGTTGGGAGTTTTGCCCTATTTCCAGTCTTATTCTCAATACTATTTACATATAGATTTATAGGTTCATTTCTAAATACTCTTATCATCTCATCTAGATTGGGTAGTATTGAGGAGTAGAGTGTATTTAACTCCACAATCTCACTTCCAGCCTCATCTACATCTGGACTATCTGTTGCACACCCAATAAATATAAAGCTATATGTTAGAACGATTGATGCTATAAATCTTTTTATGATAAACTCCTCTACTTCACATAAAATTCCAATACACCGACATAAAAGTTTCCACTATTACCATAGCTTCTATTAAAATCTACAGCTATCCCTTTACTTTTAGTCAATATATTGTGTAGTATACCTCTATCTATATTTTGAATATCTGAAATCCTCTTTTTTGTCAAAATAGCATATAGTAGTGTCTTATCCCTCTTACAATCGGAACAATTTCTACTAGCAGTTACAGCTTTAGGGTCAACTCCAAAATCATCTGGAAATATATGCTCTCCAATAATCTCCGACGGAGGAGAGTATCTATTTGGATATAAAACTCCAACTCCACCACTACTATCCTCATATATGATGTATATATATCCAGCTCTACCCTTAGTATCTATTGCAAATCTAAGAGGCTCTCCACTCTTATACTCGTTATTTCCCTTCATAGCTATGGATACACTATCTAATTTCATTTCACTTAAGGTCATAGATTTATCATCAATTTCAACTGTTCTATTACTTTCGCTCTTAGGCTCAACCACGTTAGATTTACACCCCACTACTATGAGCATAGTTATAATAGCTGATATATACGCTATCATTCTCAATATAGCTCTCCTTCATCAAGTAGAATTTATCTATTTTAATTCTATTTAAATAAAATGTCTAAAAGATGTCACTTTATAGTAAATCTATACACTCCTATAAGTGGCTTAAAACCCTTAGAGTTAGATACCTTTAACCTGACGGCTCTAGTGACAATACTCTCCTCTCTTGAACTCTTTAAGAAGCTAAATAGCCCTCCCTTACTTCTCAATCTATCTATATCCTCTATAGGCTCTTCAGTTAAAATTGCATATATGGTTGTCTCTTCACTATCACACCCTTTACAGCTCTTATATCCCTCAAGCTCAAATCTACCCCCTGATAGATTATCTGGAAATATATATCTACCTTCAACCCTCTTAATCTTAACATATGGATTTGGATATAGTGTTGTAATGCTATCTCTATCTATGTATAGTATAGTTAAAAATCCCTTATGACCACCACTATCAACTGTGAATTTTACCGATTCACCCTCTCTATATACCCTCCTATCTGATGTGATATCTAATCTATCAGCTAAACCTCTATCAACCATAGAGTCTAATATACTCTCCAGACTACTTCTATCCTCTGAACTATCAAGTTTTAAGAAGCTATTTAGGGAGATACTCTTCAAATCAGGTCTGGATAGTGTTATTTTTGGATGGTGAGGTCTATTTCCCGTCTCCTTTGCATATTTTAAGATATCTCGTTCCAATATGAGACCTATCTCCTCTATAGCTCTATTTATATATCCCCTATCTATAAGAGTTTTAGATAGAGTATCTGTAAATAGACTACCGGTTGGAGTAGCTAGAGACTCTTCACTATCTTGAGAGGCTGAAAAGGCTATAAAATCTCCACTAATTGAGTCTCTCCCATAACCTCTTGTTCTAGTCGAAACCTCACTTGGTAATATGGTTTTAGGCTTAACTCCCATATTCAACCCCCTAAATGCAGTTCCACTATGGCATGAGTCTATAAATATTAGCTTCTTTGCCCTAATTCTACTAAACTTATCATTTAGTATATCATCTGAAAGGTGTCTATTCTCCTCCCCATCACTTAGGACTAGAGTCTCATCTCTACCATCCAGCTCATCTCCACTCTCATCCGGCTCATATGAGCCGTGACCACTATAGTAGAATGCGAAATAGTCATTTGAGTCTAGAATCTCGGAGTATCTATCTAAATATTCAAGTATCTTCATAGCTTGAGCATCATAGAGAATAGTAACCTTAAAGCCTAAACTCTTAAATAGCCTCTTAATCTTAGATACATCTCTCTCTATCCCATTTAAATCATTTCTGGTAGCTGGAGCGTAATCACCAATACCTATAACTAGAGCCTCCCTTTTAACATCTTGACCATAACCAAATATAGATATTAGAGCTATTAATAACCAAACTCTGACTAAAAACAATATATATCCCCCTTAATCAATTCTACTCTGCTCATAATATGGCATAACCTTTGGAATTAAATCCTTAATTTTAGCAATCCTATTTATTGGGGCTGGATGTGTAGATAGATACTCTGGTGGGGTCTCTCCACTTCTAGAGAACTTCTCCCAAAATGTCAAGGCTGAATTTGGGTCATATCCAGCTTTTGCCATTAAAACTAATCCAATATAGTCAGCCTCATACTCTTGGGTTCTAGAGTGTGGTAGTGTAATCCCTAGCTGTGTCCCAATCCCAAAAGCCTCCATAACCATAGCACTACTCTCTGGACTCGCCTTTCCTGCTATTACGCTCTGCAAAATCTCTCCCCCTGTCTGAGTCAATATACCTCTACTAACCCTCTCTGCCCCATGTCTAGCTATTGCATGTCCAATCTCATGTCCCAAGACAGAGGCCAACTCTGCATCATTTGCTATATACTCAAATAGTCCACTATATACAAATACCTTTCCCCCAGGAAGACAAAATGCGTTCTCCTCCTTTGGATTATCAATTACGAAGAACTCCCATCTAAAATCTTTTGCTATTGGGTAGTCTCTACTTGCAACCTCTGCTAACCTCTTTCCAACCCTATTTACCATATTGATTAATCTCTGGTCTTTACTAACTCTCTCCTTTGATAGGATATCCTTTGCACTCTTTATTCCAAGCTGTATCTCCTCTACGGGATTTACCATAATAAATTGCTCTCTACCTGTAACTGGAGCTTTAGTACAACTTATAAGAAAAAATGGTAAAATAATGGTAGTTATTATCTTTTTAGAAATTTTCATCTACTTCTCCTTGAAAATTTATACAAGATAAATTATACCTAAAATAGAGGATGTATAGTAAAAATGTTTAATATTGTATTGGTAGAGCCACAAATCCCACCAAATACAGGGACTATTGGAAGATTATGTGTAAATTTAGGTGCAACTCTACATCTAGTAAAACCTTTAGGATTTAGTATAGATGATAAGGCTCTAAAGAGGGCAGGGCTTGACTACTGGAGTGATTTAGATTTAATTATCTGGGAGAGTTTTGAGGATTTTTTAGAGAAAAATCAGATTGGAGAGGGGTATCACCTAGCCACTACAAAGACGGATAATCTATATTTCGATGCAGAGTTTAAAAAGGGAGATTATATACTTTTTGGTTCAGAGACAAAGGGGCTTAGAGAGGATATTCTACTTAAAAATAGGGACAGGTCTATTACAATTCCAATGGGAGAGAGAGGAAGAAGCCTAAATTTAGGTGTTAGTGTCGGTATCATTGTATATGAGGCTCTCAGGCAGAACTATAATGGATTTAAGAAGATAAAGATTAGAAATAGATTGGAGGATATATGAGTATTGGAGATATAATATATATTATTGTAGCTATACTATTTAGTATAATGACATTTGCAATTGTAAGAGGAAATTTTCAGAGAAAGTTTGATGAGGATGGGAATAGGATAGATAAAAATTGAATTTACCTAAATAGATTCTTGAACCTCAACATTAGGATATCTATTAAACCTTTAGATTGGGTAAGCTCACCTATATAATCCTTATATACTTTTCCCCTCTCCTCCAGAAACCCCTCTAAATAGGCTAGAGACTTCTCCATACTATGCTTCTTTTCAATTGTCAACATAACACTATATAGCTCTTCTATCTCATCTATAATATAGTCTGGAGCTGACCTTCCAAATGCTGTTAGGGAGATAATATTTCCATCTCCATCAAATTTTGGTTCAAAATCCGATATAACCCAGTAGTATTTCCCACTTTTTGCCAAATTTTTAATAACTGCTGTAATCCTAACACCTGACATTAGACTCTGCCAAATTAGAAAAAATATGGCTCTAGGCATATCTGTATGTCTCACCACATTGTGTGGTAATCCAATAATCTCCTCCTCAACATATCCAGAGACTTCACAGAAGCTTTTATTTACAAAAATAATATTTCCCTTCAAATCTGTCTTACTTACAAGGAAGTTTTTACTATTAAACTCTATCTCTTCATCTATAGGAATTGGTCTATATATCATTATATTTTCCTTTTATATCAAACTATTACTATATAAGTATATTTAATTTTTCTAAAATTATGTTTAAAAATATTAACAAATATTTAATATAAGATATGATAGACCACAATTATGTGGTACTATCTACCCTATTTTCTCTTTTTAGCTATCATGAGTCTTAGAGCATTAAGTTTAATAAACCCCTCTGCATCGCTCTGGTCATATACATTAT
>JAADDP010000104.1 GCA_013153825.1 Campylobacterota bacterium | reverse complement strand
AACAGAGTAGTCACTCTTTGAGCCGATAATGATAGATACAAACTTCATGTAGTTCTCCAAATATTAAAAATTTAATTGCAAATCTTAACAAACTATCGCTTAATTCTATAGCTAACTCTTTTTGCAAAAAATTTGATAGCTATAATTGAGAAGATAACCTCCAGAATACTTGCCAATATTAGGGCATTATACTCAACCTCCTCCATAATTCCGGCTCTATATCCAACTGTAGCAGTGGCAACAAGAAGAGTGAGAGGCATAGATATTGAGAGTGCCACTAGCATCATCTCCTCCTCTCTAAATCTCTTTATCAGCGTAAGTGATGATAGGAGTCTGATAACCATCATTGCCAACATAATCTTAATGGCAATTCCTATTGATGGAAGAAAATATTTATAGTCAAAAGAGCTTCCGACATGTATAAAGAATATAGGAATTAGAAATCCAAATCCGAAGCTAGATATCTTATTCTCCAACTGCTTCTTATGGTGAAAGAATGTGGAGATGAATAGACCTGCAATAAATGCCCCAAATGCCAACTCTAGATGTATTATTTTCATAATAACTATCATTATAAAGAATACACCTATTGATAGTCTAAAATCTTGGTCACTGCTATCTATACTAGGCATCATAATATTCTTAAGCTCAGGATACCACCAGAATATTAACTTTAGAAGGTAGTAGAATATTAGGACAGATGCCAAAAATAGAAATAGTACAAATGTTTTATAGATAAGCTCCTCTCCAAAGCCAACGGCGATTGATACCTCCAATATTGTGAGTGCAGTGATACTTAATACCTCTCCAATAGCTCCAATAAGTAGGGACATACTGACCCAGCCAATATCCTTTCCATACTCTTTAGATAGTGTTGCCAACATACCTACAGATATTAGAGGGAGTGCCACAATAATTATGTAGTTAAATTGAAATATGTAGTTACCTATAAGAGGCGTTAAAGATATTAAGATGAGGATAAATAGAATAGCCCTTATTAGATACTCCTTGGGTATCCTCTTGAGACTCTTTAGATTTATCTCCAAACCTGCTAAAAACATGAGATATAGAAACCCAATCTCTGCAATTAGGTCAAAATATTTAGCCCCTTCACTCTCTGCTCCAATAAGCCCAAAATATCCCAAAATTGAGCCGATTATTATCTCTATAGGTGCTGTTTGAAGTCTGAACAATCTTGCTAGATAGGGGGAGAATACTAAGATTATTGAGAGAAGTAATATGTGTGATACTATACTATCATCCATCACAATCTAATGCTACTTCATAGCCTATCTGCTGTAACATCAAGATATCTTTAGAGGTGCTATTCCCTTTTGTTGTTAAGTAGTCTCCAACCACAATGGAGTTTGCACCAGCCTCAAACATCTCCTGCTCTCTTCCGTTGAATAGCTCCTCTCTCCCCCCTGCTACCATCAATAGAGTTCTATTCCCCAAAAGCTCTCTAGCTCTTCTAATTATATCAAGAGCCTCCCTATATGATATATTTCTATCCCCTATCGGCAGTGCATCATTTGGAATATAGAAGTTTAATGGCACAGATTCAGGTTTAAGTGAAACTATTGCATCTAGAAGTAGCTCCCTATCTACCTCTCTCTCCCCCATTCCAAAAATTCCCCCAACACAGAGGTCAAGCCCAGCCTCCTTAACACTCTCACATGTTCTATATCTCTCCTCCCATGTGTGAGTTGAACATATCTCTCTATAGTACTCTTCCGAACTCTCTAGATTATGGTTATAGCTATCTACGCCACTGCTCTTTAGATATCTCAACTCATCTAAAGATGCAGTTCCGTTACATGCAATAACCCTTAAATTTTTAACCTCCCTCTTTATAGCTCTGGTTGACTCTGCTATAAACTCAACCCTCCTATCATCTAGCCCCTTTCCAGCAGTGACCAGACAGTAACCAAGAGCCCCAACCCCCTTGGCAACTTTTGCCTGTTCAACAATTCTCTCTATGGGCTTAAAGCTATATCTCTCAATATCAGCCTTATATTTTACGCTCTGAGTACAGAATTTACAATCTTCGTTACATGTTCCACTCAACACATTATCTATTGCACATAAAAATATCTTCTTCATAAAACAATTATACTAAAAAAATGTTAACTATTTTCAATTATATTGATAAAATCCTCTATAATTCTATTTTGATGAAACTCCTTAGCTCTATTTAATGCCTTATCCCTATACTGCTCTCTCAACTTACTACTATTTTGTAGAAGTTTAATAGCCTCTACCATTCTACTCAGCGATTCTGTTGGGGTTAAAATTCCATATTTTGCCACCTCAATGGTATCTTTTAGGGATATATTTACGCTACTATCTGGAGCTAATATCTCTCTTGGACCACTTCTACAGTCTGTACTTATAATTGGAACTCCAGATGCTAGAGCCTCGACTAATACATTTGGAAACCCCTCTCTATTTGATGAAAATAGGAATATATCTGCTCTAGCCATATATCTATATGGGTTTTTATCTTTTCCCACTAGATAGACCCTATCCTCCAAATTGAGAGACTCTATTAACTCTTGAAGCTTCTCTTTCAGAGTTCCATCTCCAATAATATAGAGATTACCTTCAACCTCAACCATTGCTCTTATTAGTAGCTGATGGTTTTTCCCCTCATCCAATCTACCCACGGTTACGAAGTTGAAGCCACTCTTCAGCTCTAGCCTCTCACTCTTAAGTTTCAATATATTATCTATATCGAATGGGTTATATATAACCTCTATGCCCCTCTCTATCCCAAAGTTGACCTTTAAATCTATGGCATTTCCTCTCGAGTTTGCAAAAATTAAATCTGACTTAGGGTATAGATATCTTATGAGTAATCTATTTATAAATCCCCCAATTCCACTTTTATAGTGTAGAGATGGCATTGCCCTCTCCCCAACTATAGCTTTAATCTCTGCCCCAAAGAGTTTAGATAGTATATTTATGTAGTTTGAACGGCTCAAAAATGAGATGGATATACCGCCTCTACTTAGCCTCTTATAGTTTAGTGCCAATAGAGGTACTCTAAACAGTTTAAGTAGACCACTATCACTAAGTTTAGAGTCACCCACGATGACAATATCTATACCCTTAGGTATATCATAGAATATTATATTATGCATCATAAATAGGGTTATATCATACCTCTTATATAAGATATTTAATATAATTGATACAACCCTCTCTGCTCCACCTGTATCTAAATCATTAATTAAAATTGAAACTCTTTTTCTCATATTATAATCTCATTATATTCCAAAATATAAACTCATAGTTCTTTCCACTCTGATGTCTCTCATACAGCTCTCTTAGGTACTCTCTATTAAACCTCTCATCGAGCGACTCTATCTTCTCCAGAAGAGGCTCTCTCAACTCCTCTCTAAACCAGCTATTTAGAGGGGTTCTAAAGCCCATTTTTGGTCTATCAATTAGAGATTTAGGGACTCTTTTATATAGAATATCCTTCAGTATAGACTTTGCCCCACCCTTCAGCTTAATCTCCGTAGGTAGAGAGTAGGCAAACTCAACCAATCTATGGTCAAGTAGAGGAACTCTAGCCTCTAATGAGTAGCCCATCGATGCCCTATCTACCTTGGTCAATATATCATCTGGAAGATATCTATAGAAATCTATCCTTGAGAAGTTATCAAACATATCCTCCAGATTTTGAGTATCTATATCCTGAAGAGATAGGTAGTCAAAATTTTGTGGTATAGTCTCTAAAAAGTCATCTGTAAATATATCTTTAAGTTGCCAAGGCTTTGTATATGTTGCCATAACTGAGTATAGGTTCTCAACGGTCAGATGTTTGAGAGGATAGGCAATCTTCTCCAACTTATCTATATTTGAGTTTACTGCCAATGTGTGCATAGCATCTCTAATAGCTTGAGGAGTACTATTGAATAGTTTAAAGTATCTATCTATAAAAAAGTATCTCTCATACCCCAAAAATAGCTCATCTCCTCCATCCCCACTAAGGGCTACCGTCACATGCTCCTTTGTAAATTTTGAGAGTAGCATAGTTGGAAGTGCAGATGAGTCTCCAAAAGGTTCATCATAGAAGCTATCTATACTATCTATAAGAGATATGATATCATCAACCTTAAAGATATACTCATGGTGTTCTGTTCCTATATGTGATGCCACATCTTTTGCAAATTTAGCCTCATTATACCTCTCATCCTCGAAACCGATTGTGAAACTCTTTACTCTACTACTAGAAGACTCCTGAATAATACTGCTTACTAGAGAGCTATCTACACCTCCACTCAGAAATGTTCCCACCTCTAAATCTGATAGTAACCTATACTCTATTGAACTCTTTATGAGCCTCTCCGTCTCCTCTAAAGCCTCTTGGTAGGATATGGATATCTTCTCTTTAGGTATATCCCAATATCTACTCTTCTGGATACTCTTACCATCAAATATTAATATGTGTGCCGGTTCTAACTTATATATATCATCATAAAAACTCCTACTATATGGTGTATATCCAAAACTCATAAACTCAATTAATCCTCTTCCACTACTATCATTCTTAAGCTCCCTCTTAAACCCCTTTATCTGGCTACCAAATATGAACTCTCCACCCTTAAAGCTCCAATATAGTGGCTTTATTCCAACTCTATCCCTAATTAGATATAGCTTCTCCTCAACCTTATCTAGTAGCCCAATTGCAAACATACCATTGAGCATAGATATACCCCTCTCAACTCCAAACTTCTCAAATAGTGCTAGTAGAGTCTCTGTGTCGCTATCCCCCTGCCAATCAAAATCTAAATCCCCTCTCAACTCTCGATGGTTATATATCTCACCATTAAATACAATTACAAATCTTCTACTCTCCATAGGTTGATTTGCTCTAGGGTTTAAATCTTGGATAGATAGTCTATTGTGTCCTAAATATAGGCTTTTACCTCTAAATTTATAACTCTTAACACAGCTATTATCTGGCCCCCTGTGGGACATAGAGAGATTTAGCCTCTCTATCTGGTTTAGATTTAGGTCTGTATTAAAATAACCTAAAATACTACACATAAAAAACTCCACTAAATAAATATAAAGCTAATAATTTTAATTATACATAAATTAGTTCTGAAATACAAATTTAAAAAGGGATATATTAAACTATTATAAAATTTGATAAATAAAATCTTCACTAAAGAAATATAAAGCTAATATATTGGAATATAGATAAAGTGAGAAGGAGCTATATATGCTAAATGTGGTTATAGGAGAGGGGAGCAATCTATCCAAGG
>JAADDP010000046.1 GCA_013153825.1 Campylobacterota bacterium | reverse complement strand
GTAAACTCTGCCACATTTAAGAGTAGTGGATACTCCTCAACAAATATCTGCTTAATTGCCAAGAGGGGAATTGTAACAACTGCTCCAATGTTATCTGCTCCAAACCCAGCCTCAAACCTCAAGCTACTCCTCTCTAAGATAGCACTCTCAAAAGTGTAGTTTGCCAACATAAAGAGTGTAATGGAGGGGAGTGTCTTTTGGATATCATCTGGAAGATTTGGATTAAAATCGATATAGTCAACCTCACAAGCAACCCCAAATGGTTGATTTTCACTAAGTAGAAACTCAATAACTCTATATATATGCTCCTGCATAATATTTCTAAACTCTAAATTTTGTAATTTATCTAAAACCATATTCTCTCTTTATCTGTTAAATCTATAGTAATTCCATTTTGGAGTTGAAATCCTATCATAGCATTCATTAAAGCAAAACTCAAAAGATGTTTTATATCATCGCTTCTTATATTTTTCTCAACAAGGAGACCATCTAATAACATCTTCTCTCTAAAAGTCCCTCTAAGTAGTGGATTTTTGGGAGTTATCCACCTCTTCCCATCAAAAAATGCTATATTTGCAATGGTTGTATCGGTGAGATATCCATCTTTTTCAACTATAACCTCATCAGCCCCACTAGTTAATCTTAAGTTATCTAATTCTCCCCTATCCACATATTTATATGAGTAGTCTATATTGGACTCTACAACTTTAAAACTCTTAAACTCTCTTGGTATATATGGAATATACTCAATACTCTCAATATCTCTGGAGTATATAACTCTACACCTATAGAGCCCCTCTACTGGAGGATTTTTTATAAACTCTCTTAAGTCTATTGGAGATATATCTCTAAAAAACCTCTCTCTTGTTCTATTCAATCTTATATTATGAAGCTCTAAATTGGAAACCTCTCCACTCTCTACCCTTATAGTCTCTAGGAACCTCATTAGCTAAAAAGCTCTGTGGTTAAGTATCTCTCTGCTGTATCGCATAGAATGGTTACAATGGTTTTTCCCCTATTTTCTGCTCTCTTTGCAATCTCAAAAGCACTATATACATTTGCTCCACTAGAGATTCCAACTAGAAGCCCCTCATATCTCGCTAAATCTCTTGCCATATCATAAGCACTCTTATCATCAACCTTTATAATCTCACCATATAGTGATACATCTAAAACTTTTGGGATTAGCCCCCCTCCAATTCCTTGAATATTGTGAACTCCCCTCTCACCTCCAGATAGAACTGCCGACCCTTTTGGCTCAACTGCCACAATTTTAATATCACAGATACTCTCTTTTAAAACCTCTCCAACACCAGTTAGAGTCCCACCAGTTCCAACTCCAGCTACAAAGTAGTCAATCTCTCTTAGGTCTGCTAAAATCTCTCTAGCCGTCTCTAGGTGAGCCTTTGGGTTAGATGGGTTCTCAAACTGCTGAAGCACAAACCCACCTAACTCTCTTTTTAGCTCCATAGCCTTTGCAATTGCCCCATCCATAGCCAACTCTGCTGGAGTTAAGACAATCTCTGCCCCTAAAAACTTTAGGAGCTTTTGTCTCTCTATACTCATAGACTCTGGCATTGTTAAGATAAGCTTTAACCCTCTTGAGGCACATATACTAGCTAGGGCAACTCCAGTATTTCCACTTGTTGGCTCAATTATTACTGTATCTTTTGTAATTCTACCACTTCTTAGTGCCTCATCTATCATGCTAACGGCAATTCTATCTTTAACTGATGAGGTTGGATTTAGAAATTCACACTTCCCATATATATTTGCCCCAGAGAGTTTAGATACCCTATTTAACCTAATTAATGGGGTATCTCCAATTAAATCCTCAACACTCTTAGCTATCATCTCACCTCTTTTATTGAAAAGTTAATCTTCTTCCCATCAAACATCGGAATAACATCTCCATACCTATTAGGAATAGTAAACTCTCTCTCCTCTAATACCACCTCTTTTGGACTAAACTCCAAGTTCTTATAGATATTTTGACCATTATCAGATATAAATTTCTGTAGGTTATCTAGGTTTGAGTTCTCTAAAAATAGCTCTGTTAAGAGTTGTAAGGCGATTGGAGCAGTAAATACCCCAGCAGAGCAGAAGTGTGCCTCTTTTGCATCTTGTGGGTGTGGTGCAGAGTCTGAACCAAACATAACCTTTGGGTGTCCACTTAGGGCTACCTCCCTTAGAGCCTCCCTATCCTCATATCTCTTTGCTATCGGTTTACAAAATAGGTGAGGGTTTAACATCCCCCCTGCCACATCATCTAGTGTTATTAGCAGATGGTGTAGAGTTATAGTGGCATATAGATTATCATAGATATCTAAAAGCTCAACGCTATCTCTTGTTGTGATATGCTCCATAATAATCTTTAGATTTGGAAAGTTTGATGCCAAAAGCTCATATATGGCTCCAAACTCAGCCTCCCTATCCATCACAAAGCCATTTGTCTCTCCATGGATACATAGAGGTATCTCAAGGGAGCTCATAACATCTAATGTATCTCCAATCTCATCTAAATCAAAACCACTAAGACCACCCTCTGAATTTGTTGTAATTCCTGCTGGATATAGCTTTATTGCTGTAAGATTATCTCTTATATCTTTTAGAAACTCCTCTGTATATGTCGGCTTAAAGAAGAGTGTCATATATGGGGTAAAATTATCATCTCCAATCGCCTCTAAAATTCTACCTCTATATGAGATTAGCTCCTCCTTTGAGGTTACAGGTGGGATTAAATTTGGCATAATTAGCCCACCAGAAAAGGTTCTACTACTAAGTGGTGCAACCAGACTCAACATATCTCCATCTCTTAGATGCAGATGCATATCTAACGGATTTTTTAAAATAACTTCCATCTTTTTCCTCTCAATTATCTATTTAAAAAATTTATCTCCATCGAAGAACTCTTTATCATCTTTCGATTTTGAACTATTACTATCTTCACCAATTTTAACTATACCCCCATTTACACTTACACTTATAGGTTCACCCTCCTTAAATGTGTGGAGAAGCTTCCCATTTACAATAACCTTCCCATTAGAGAGGTCTATCTTTAGACTCTCATTATCATCTATCTTGTAATCTTTTGCATATGTAGATGGTGTTAAAGCTATACTTACCAATATTAGTGCCATTAAATCTATTCTCATATTAAACCCCTCTCTAAACTGCCAAAGCGATGGTGACAGCATTAAAATATACCTTCTTCTTGATGACCAACTCTCTATACTCCGAAGCCAAAACTGCACTAGGCTCTGCCACCCCTTTTAATCCAAAAAATTTTGTTGATGCAGATTTCGTGAACTCCTTTTCAAGGCTATTTATATCATCTTTTTTAAAAAACTCCATCTTGAAGTTATACCCTTTGGCAAACTCCAGAAGCCCCTTTTCATCCCTTTTGGCATCAAATGAGCCGACTGTTACAATATCATCTGGTCTTATGTTGTATGTCTGAATAAATAGCTCAAATGATTTCTCTATTACATCTCTTGAAGTCCCCCTATTGCACCCAATTCCAATATATACCTTTGGGGTGAGAGTTAACCTATTGCTTCTTATCGTAGGGCTAATTACAACGCTATCTCTATCTATATCCTTAAAATCTATAAGCTTTAAATTCTCTCTATTCTCTATTGAGTTAAAAATTGTCTCATAGGTAGCAACCTTCACAACCTCTCTATTTATGAGCCTATTTGATATTTTTGCCAACTCTTTAATATTCTCAATCCTCCAGCCCCTCTCTTTTGCTAACATATCAAATGCCAATGTGTCGGTCTGGTCGGTAGCTGTGGAGATAAAATTTAGACAATTTGGAACTCTTTTACTAATTATATCTGCCAACTCATTTGCCCCCCCAAGGTGTCCACTAAGGAGTGGAAGGACTCTATCTAATTTTAAGTTTATAACCAGAACTGCTGGGTCACTCTCTTTACTCTTTAGAAGTGGGGCTATCTTTCTAACAACTGCTCCAACTGCCAAAATTGCAATAATTGCATCATACTCTTTCCAGATATTTGGTAAGATATCATCTAACTTTTTAAATTTCACTATATCTTTTTGGACGATTAGCCCCTCTTTTGTATATATTGTGGGGTTATAATCTTTTAAATACTCTTTAAGCTCTATTGAACTCTCTAAACTTGGTCTATTTATTGAAATAATTGCAATTTTCATTTTAGTTGTAATCCTTATTGTATAGATGGGATGGAACTCTCTCCTCTTGATTTAAAAATTCCCCTAAAAGTATTAAAGCAACCCCCTTTACACCTTTTACCATATCCCCTATTGTATCTACTCTCCCTTTATATATCTTTTCATCCCTCCATGTAGCCCTCTCTACAACCCAACATGGGGTATCTTTTGGGTAACCAAGCTCTAAAGCTCTCTTTGTAAGCTTATCAATCAATCTAATTGAGAGATAGAATACTAGAGAGGAGTTTTTACAATTTAATATATTATCTAAACTCTCTGGATTTGGGGTTCTCCCCTCTACTCTAGTTAAGATAAGCGTTTGAGATACCCCTGTAATGGTATACTCAATTCCAAGACTAGCCCCAGCCCCAAATACTGCACTAACACCAGATATTATCTCATAGTCTATATTTTTACTCTTTAAAAATTTAATCTGCTTTGCTAGAGTTGAGTAGAGTGTTGGGTCTCCTGTGTGAACCCTTGCTACAACCTTATCGCTATTCTCCTCTAAAATTTGAAATATCTCACCATATCTCATCTTAGCAGAGCTTTTAATAACTGCATCTTCTCTGCACCACTTCAAAACCTCTTTAGGGACGAGAGAGCCTGTATATAGCACCACATCTGCAATCTCTAATATATTTTTTGCCTTAACTGTTATTAAATCTGGGTCTCCAGACCCTGCACCTATAAAATATATCACCTTCTAACCTTAATCTGAAATAGTTGCCTCTCTGGCTCTACAAGTTTTAGATTTCCCTTATATGTAGTAAGTGAGAGGGATATAACCTCATAGGGAATTTCTGCACTATCTAGCACGGTTACCATTTGAGAGAGGTTTCTAAGGGTAATTGCATTTATTACCATAACCCCATTTCTGTTTAATCTATTAAAAAGATATGGAATTTTTTTTATAACCTCACTTCCTCCACCACCTATAAATACTCTATCAGGGTTTTCTTCTATCTTTTCAAAATACTCTTCGGCTCTTCCCTCTATAAGCTTAGTATCACACACATAGTGGCTCTTTAAATTCTCTCTTATAAATTCACACCTCTTAGGGTTCTTCTCAAATAGAAAGGTCTTTACTCTATATCTCTTAAAAGCCTCAATCCCACAACTCCCACTACCTGCTCCAATATCCCAAAGTATCTGATTTGGCTCTAGGTCTA
>JAADDP010000085.1 GCA_013153825.1 Campylobacterota bacterium | reverse complement strand
CTTAGAGTATTGAGCATTAAGATTTACACTTGGAAGATGTTCACTTCTAGCACTATTTATATACTGCTTTGATAGTTCAACTTCAGCTTCAGACTCCATTATTCTAATATTTTTTTCAAAATTATCTCTATTTCCATCTATTATAGTCCTCATATCCGATATGAGGCTCTCATCAATAAGCTCTAAATCTATATTGGGAATCTCTATATTATCCAGACCAACGAGATGTCTCAACTTCAATCTATTAACTCTGATACTCTTCTTCTCTCTCTTTAAATCCATAAGAGAGAAGTGGTAATCCACCTCACCCTGTAGAAGTTCACTCTTGGTCGATAGCCTCATAGAGAGCTTCTTATCCAATAGTTGAACTCTCTTCTCCTTCGCATCTATATAGGCTCTATATACCTCAAGTTTATTTTTAGATTTCAATATATTCATATATAGGGTTAATACCCTATTTGCTAAATTCTGCTTCTCCATCTCAAACTTATATCTATCAATCTCGATTTTACTCTTCTCTATATCAATTTTGCTCATTTTATATACATCGAAGATTGTCTCGCTTACAGATATTGAGTATGTTGAGATTGAGCCTGAATCTCTATCCCCATAACCCTTCTTTCCATATGATGTTGAGAAGTATATTTGAGGGTATAGCATAGCTTCTGCCTGATTCAACTGCTCTCTATTCGCCTCAATCTGATATCTGGATGCCTTAAGCTCTTTAGAATTCTTGAGAGCAAGTGCATAGGCTTCACTTATGGATATAACCTGAGCAGTGGATAGAGTTGAGAATAGTAAAAATAGTATAAATTTTCTACTCTTCATTAAATCCCTTTATCACCATATCTTTAAAAGGTTTGATGAGATACTCCAATGTGGTTCTCCTCTCAAGTTTAATCATTACTGTTGCAGGCATACCAGATATTAGTATGAATCCATTTCTCTTAAGCTCATCTTCACCATTTTTGGTAAGCTCTATCTTTGCCTCATAATATTGTTCCCTGGTTGCCTTATCCTCAAATATATCGGCAGATACCCCTATAACTTTCCCCTCAATGATATGAACTATTCTCATGTTAAATGCTGGAAACATAAGATCTGCATACTGTCCAATTTTAACCCTATCTATATCCGTAGTATTTACTCTAGCAAGTACTAGAAGTTTAGAATCCTTCGGAACAATTTCAAGTATCTCTTCTCCTCTACCAATAACTCCACCCACCGTGTGTTTTTTGAGACCAACTATAATTCCAGATGTCGGAGCTAAAATCTTTGTCCTCTCCAGTTTATCTTTTGTAGATACTATACGAGATTTTAAATCTTCAATTTTAATTTTTGTCTGGACAATATTCTCCAGAACCTCCTCTTTAAACTGCTTTTTTCTGAGTAACTGTTGAGTCTTTAATTCACTTATCTGCTCTCTCAATCTAGCTATATCTGCGAGTTTACTTGCTATCTCCCCCTCGATATCACTCTCCTCTTTCTCAAGCTCTTGAAGTCGTATCTTATCCACAAGCTGTTCATCAAACAGCTCTCTCTGCTCTCTCTTCTCTTTTTGTACAATAAACAGTCTCCTCTCTCTACTATCTATCAGAGCTTCAAGGGATTTAATCTGCTTTTTTATCTGAACAATTCTCTTTTGGGTGATGATATCCTCATCACGTAGAGATTTCTTGGTTGTATAGAATATGCTATTTTGTGTATCTATTAGAGTCTTATCTTTTATATCTTTTGAGAACTCTATACTATCTCTATTATCTCTTTGAGCCTCAAGCCTATTTAGGAGTGCTAAGGCATCTTGATATTGTGATTCTAAAGAGTTTAATGTCTCTTTCAACTGGATATCCTCTAACTCTATTAAGATATCGCCCTTCTCGACGCTATCCCCATCCTTTACATATATCTTCTTAATAATACCTCCATCTAGATGCTCTACAGTCTTTTTCGCAGAACCGGCAGATACACTACCTATTGCTACAGATGAGCTATCTAGTGGGGCATAATACATCCATCCTCCAATAACTCCAAACACTAGGAATACAACGGTCAGCCCAAACATTATTGCAGGGGCTGTATTACTAGATGGCATTTTTGACTCTTCTATATCTTCTATATGACCCATTGGTTATCCTTGACTTGTCGGTTTACTCAGAGTGACCCTCTGCATTGTAGGTTTTACATTAGCACTTTTCTGATTCTGTTTTTGTTGAGTTGCTCTATTTGAATTTGCACTCTGTCTCAACTTTATTAGAACCTCATTAGTAGTTCCATACATCTCTAATAGCCCATTTTTAACAACTGCCAATCTATTTGTAACCTTTAATATATTAGTTCTATGGGTAATTATAATAACTGTACTACCATTCTGTTTAAGGCTATTTATGGCCTGTATTAATCCAACCTCTCCAACCTCATCCAGATTTGAGTTAGGCTCATCTAAAACTACAAGAACGGGATTATCATATAATGCTCTAGCTAGTGCAACCCTCTGCCTCTGTCCTCCTGATAGTGTAGCTCCTCCAGCTCCAATTATAGTATCATACCCTTCTGGTAGTCTCAATATCATCTCATGAACTCCAGCTTTCATAGAGGCATCTATAACTTTTTTAGCATCAACCTCCCCAAATCGTGCAATATTCTCACTTATTGTCCCTTCAAAAAGCTCTATATCTTGTGGTAGATAACCTATATATTTACCAAGTTTAACTTTATCCCATTGAGATATATCTGCCTTATCCAATCTAACTTTTCCATTATGAAGAGGCCATATTCCTAAAATAGCTCTAGCAAGAGATGATTTTCCGGAGGCACTAGGCCCTATAATACCGACAATATCACCCTTATCTATCTTCATCGATATCCCTTTAATTGATGGGAGTTTAGAGTTAGGAGGCACTACCACAACCTGCTCTAATAGCAATTCACCTTTTGGTGGAGGAAGCTCCATATACTCCTTGTCTTCAGGGAAATCATCGAGAAGAGCATTTAATCGGCTATATGCAGACCTTGCACCACTAAACTGTTTCCATGTATTTACCATTAAATCTAATGGAGCTAATGCTCTTCCAAGTGTAATTGAACCAGCTATCATCATACCTGACGTAACCTCATTTTTAATAACGAGGTATGCACCTAATCCCAACATTAATGATTGGAACATCATTCTACTAATTTTAGATATGTTACTCCAGACTCCTGCATATACACTTGCACTACTCTGCTTATTTAAAAATTTAAAATGCTTTTTCTGCCATCTCTTTTTTATATTCTCCTTCATACCTAGAGCATGTATAACCTCTGCATTTCTTAGATTATTCCCTACAAATAGCATCGCAGATGAGTTAGCCTTATTTGCCTCTTTTAACTTCTCCTTTGTGGAGTAGTTATTTGCTATAGCTATTATTAAGAGTATTATTGCTGAAAATATGGCAAAGTATCCATAATATGGGTGAAATAGAAAGAGAACGGCGATATATACAGGTAACCAAGGTGCATCAAAAAATGCAAACATTCCATTTCCAGTTAAAAACTGTCTAATTTGAGTTAAATCGGATAAGGCAGATGATGAAGCTCTTCCTGGATGTTTCTCTGCCAATTTAAATAGAGCATTGAATACCCTTCCGCTCAATATCTCATCTATCTTATTTCCAACTCTAACAAGAATTCTTGAACGAACCATCTCTAAAAGGGCTAGGGTTATAAATAGAACTATGACAAGAGCAGTTATCATTATAAAGGTTTCAACACTTCTACTTGTTACAACCCTATCATAGAGTTGTAACATATATAGAGGAGGAACTAACATTAAAAGGTTTATAAACATACTAAAGAAGCCACCCATCAAAAAGGCTGTTTTAGCTTTAAATAGAGCCTTTCTAAGCTCTCCTCTACTCTCTTTTCGGTTGGGTAAACCCATCTTTATCTCCTAAATTTTAACTTTGTCTCTTCTGTGCCAAATCAAACAGTCTATCAATTCCATTCAACGATTTTATATGTGCATCTATTAGTGTTATAAAGCCTTTTCTAACCCAATTTGCCAATATATCATCACTAAGGTTATTCAATTTATCTCTATTTACAACTTTAAATCCATTTACCAAAATATGCTTCTCGTCACCCTCTCCGATAGATATCTCTCTCTCTTCAAGAACTCCACTGCTCTCTATAATTTTAGCTACCCTCTTGGTTATCTCCATATCTCTATCATAATCTGATAGAAATTTGATAGCACGTTTAAGAATATCACTCTGACTGCCATCTTCCATAAATAGAGAGTTTCCATCTTTAACGGATACTAAAGGAGACTCCTCATCAATTAGTATAATTTTCTGTTTAGGATTATCCTTCACAGATGTAATTGCAAAAGGGTATTTTCTAATTGATGCAGGAACATAATTTGTAATCCATTTGCCATCGCTATTAATTGCTAAGTTCTCACCACCAAGAGAGACAAGTGCAACTATAGATGGGTTATCTCCTGCAGTGAATACTATAGGAAACTCCTTTCCAACCAGTTCAACCTCTTTAGCTAAAATAGGCACAAAAGCTACACCCTTAGCAAAGTTTAAATCCCTCATAGGGTTAACTTTTAAATCCTTATGGCTCTTCTTATCCAACACTACCAATCTTTTATACATTCTTTTTCCTTTATATTTAATCTTTTTGGGTCTTCCCCTCTTCTTCTCTCTCAATCTCAAACCTACCAACTGCTCGATATGTTTTATATAATCTAAACTACCGGTTATAAGCTGTTTATTGAGACACCTCTCTATAAAATTATCATATTTACCATCCATATAGAATATTTGTGAGTAGAGTTTTATTCTATCTACATCTCGATTTCCAAGTCTCCTATATACTATATGGTGGCTAATTAGATTATCTCTCTCATTTAATAGATTACAGTGGATACTGCTATATTTATACAGAGTAGGTTCATCAACTATACCTTCGCTATATGGGAGATGCTCGATATATCTCATTACATATAGAAGATATGACTCCTCAACAATAGATGATTTATATCTTCCACCCCATAGTGTCCCTCTTCTATTATATTTATTATTGAAGTATCTAACATATCTTCTACCAAGACTCTGCATAAATTTTGATAGAGAATCCTCACCGAGTGGAGTGGCTACAAATTCAAAGTAGTTTGGCATCAATACATATGAGTGAATATCGATTAAACCTCTTATATCCTTTATTATAGACATAAAAATTATATAGTCGAGTTCATCTCTAAATATAGTTGAACCATATAGACCTTTTAAAACTACATGTTGAGCTGTATTTTTGATAAAAACTCTAACTCTTCTAGCCAATACCTCTGTTACCCTTCTATAATCTATATTTACTATTTTACTCTG
>JAADDP010000003.1 GCA_013153825.1 Campylobacterota bacterium | reverse complement strand
GTTAAATAGCTCATTTGGTGATGCTAGAGGTGGATTATATTTTAATCCAAATAGGCTGTTTATAAGGGTTCACAACCCTAAAGATTTAATGCCAAATATTAGAAGATTGCTAAGAGAGGATGCAAAAGGGTTATACTATGAAAAGAGTCTTTAATAAGAGCCTCGTAGGGGGGTTAATATCTATCCTATCTATAGCTCTATCTGTAAAAATAGTATATTTTATACTCTCATATCTATACCTCCCATCATCTGGGGTTGAGCATATCGAGAATAGAGTTGTAGAGCCTCTAGTTTATAGTAGTAAATTGGCATATGATGGAAAGCTTATTGAGAAGAGGTCGACTCCAAAGCCGACCCCAAAACCTAAAGTTAGAGTCTCCATGAAGGGTTATAGACTATTAGCGATATTGGCTCTGAATAGTGATGCCGTTGTGACTGTAAAGAGGGGTGCAAATAGTAAGATTCTATCTATCGGAGAGTCTATTGATGGTTTTAAGCTCATTAGGGTAAGTGGAAGAAGTGCAGTATTTGAGAAGGGTGGAGTTGAGTTCACATTAAATATTCATGGAACAACTACCCTAAGTAGAGCCGTAAATAGTGTGGTTAATCGTTCGGAAAAGAGGGTTAATGGTAGGGGTGGAGAGTCCCAAGATACCATTAAAGGGATAGAGGTTAGCGATAGTGGAGCTAAGATAGAGAGGAAGTTACTATCCTCTTATACTAATGATGTAGATAAGATATGGAAGAATATCGGAATAGAGGAGCATAAGAGTGGTGGTAAGCTTGATGGCTTCAAGGTCAATTTTGTTAAAAAAGGTAGCGTATTTGAGAAGCTCGGTCTAAAGAGGGGTGATATTCTGAAGTCGATTAATGGAAGAGATTTAAATAACTACAATACGGCACTAAATATCTATACAAAGATTGATGATATGGATGATTTAGTGATAACTGTTGAGAGAAATAATCAAGAGATGGAGTTGGAGTATGAGATATATTAGTAGATTTGTTATGGTGGTGTTGATATTTACACTATTGGGAAACTCTGGTCAGCTTAATATAAATATAGGTGGAATGGAGATTAAGAAGTTTATTGAGATGGTTGGAAAGTTGACAAAGAAGAATATTCTTGTTAGTGAAGATGTTAAGGGCAAGATATCATTCTATCTGAATAATAATAAGTTGGATAATGATGACCTTATACCCCTACTGAATGCTATTCTTGAGACTAAAAAGCTCACGATGATAAATCAGGGGGACTACTATGAGGTTATAAGGAGTACGGAGGCTCCAGGTAAGGGGTTACCAATTAAGAGGAATAGGGTTCAATCTGATGAGGGGACGATGCAGACGGTCATATTTAAGCTCAATAGAGCAAATGCTGGTGTGATGAGAACCAAGATAAAGTCTCTGCTCCCTAAGAGTGCCAAGGTTATCTCATTTAAGAGTGATAATCTATTGGCAGTTACAGCATTTCCAAGAACTCTAAAGGCTATTAAGCAGTTGATAGATACGATAGAGAATAGTGACAATAAGTTGACAAAGGTTGTCCCTCTTCGGAATGCCTATGTTAAGAATATATTCCTAAATATTCAGACAATGGCTAGAACACTATTTCCACAAGATATTCCTAGCCAGAGAGTTACGGTTATGAAAGATGAGGCTAGTAACTCAATTATATTAATAGGTAGTAGAGATAATGTCAGTAGGTTGGAGGAGTATGTTAGAGAGATGGATGTTCGTGGAGAGGATGAGGATATGCAGAGAATGTATGTTATTCCTCTTAAGAACTCAAATGTTGAGGATATGGAGAAGATATTGAGTAAGATACTCCCTCAGATGACGGACAATGTATCTATGGGTACAATTAATGCAGTCTCCAAGGGTGCAAAGAGTGCAGTACCTAGAACTCCAAGGGCAGTTCCAACCAAAAAGAGAAAGATTAAGAAGGCTGTAATAGCGAGTGACTTAGAGAGAAATGCACTGATTGTGTTGGCAAATACTGCTCAGATAAAGAATATAAAGGAGACAATTAGAGTATTGGATATTGAGAAGCCACAGGTCTATATCAAGGCTAAGATTGTTGAGGTCAATACCAACCTAGCCAGTAGAATAGGTGTTAAGTATGGACTCAACGGCTCGGCAATAACATCTAAGGGGCTATTCTCAATACTTGCAAGTTCTGGGGCTGAACCTCTAGAGATATCATCTGAGCTTATGGGATTTCTAAATCAGGGTAGTACAAGAACCATATATAATAGTGATGGGAACCCGATAGGTACGGAGACAACGAGTAACTTCTCATTTGAGGAGGGTATTAAGCAGATATTCTCTATAGGGCTACAGCTAGATTTGTTAAAGCAGAATGGAGCTGCACAGGTTCTATCAGAGCCATCTATACTCTGTACAAATAATAAAGAGTCAACTATATATGTCGGTAAGACCAAATCATTTCTAAAGAACTCCCAACAGAGTACGCAGGGTAACTCTAATATAATAAACACATACAGTAGAGAGGATATAGGTATAACTCTAAAGGTTAAGCCTAGACTCTCAAGCAATAATAAGGTCTCACTTGAGGTTGAGACAAAGATTGAGGATATTGAGCAGGGTTCTGGTGCATCTACAGATAGACCAACCACAATCAAGAGGACGGTAAAGACAAATGCTATCGTAAATAATGCAGAGACCATAATTTTAGGGGGTTTAATTAGAACTGCCACTGGTAAGAGCTACACGAAAGTTCCAATATTGGGTGATATTCCAATTATAGGTCAACTCTTTAGGTCTGAGGCTAAGGAGCAGGAGAAGACAAATGTTGTCATCTATCTGACACCATATATTGTAGAGAAGAGTTCAGATTTAGTTACATTGAGAAAAAATCTTGAGGAGCTGGACTCCATTCAGGAGAAGTTTAATAAGATTGTCTTAAATGAGCTTGAGAAGAGAAGATTGGGGATTATTGATGAGAAGACGCATGTAACATTCTCTACAAAACCTCTTCTTAGGGCAAAGGGGTATAGTGGTGTCGATAGTGAGAACTATATACTTGATAGTGCCACAGATATTGAGATAGGAGAGGGGAGTGGTATCAGAAGCGAGTCTGTGTTAGAGACACTTGAGAGACCTAGCAGAGAGATAGATTTAAACTCTATAGATACTGAGATTAATCCAGAGACAGGTTTTGAGGAGGTTATATATTAGATGGCAAACTTTTTGAGACTCCCTCTACTTGAAAATCTAGACCTAGAGCCATTCTGGAGTGATGAGATAGATAACGCATTGGCGATGAGGCACAATCTACTATTTGCCTCAATAAGAGAGCAGAAGTGTAGTATCGTCACTAGAGACTATCTAGCTATGGCATTAAATCATCTAAGTAGATTAGATGTTAAACTCCCCATAATAGAGGTTGATATAGATAGCTTTGAGAGGCTCAAGAATAAGTTTCTTGAGATAAAGACAAGTAGTGATTTTGACTCGATTGCCACAGAGAGTGGAGATGATATAATCGAGGTTGAGTCTGACCTACTGGACTTCATTAGAAACTCCCAAGATTTACTATCCAATGAGGAGTCTGCACCTGTTGTAAAGCTTGTAAATTCCCTATTTTTTCAGGCTATTAAGAGAGGTGCTAGTGATATACATATAGAGACTCTTGAGAAGAAGGGTGAGGTTAGATTGCGAATTGATGGAGCTTTAAAGAAGCATTTAGATATAGATAAGAACATAACGGGATTGGTCATCTCCAGAATAAAGGTTATCTCAAATCTAGATATATCTGAGAAGAGAGTACCTCAAGATGGGAGAACACAGGTTACAATTGCAGGGAAGAGTTTAGATATTAGGGTCTCTGTACTACCCACCTATTATGGTGAGAGGGTTGTAATGAGAATGTTGATGCAGAGTGAACATATCCCAACTCTGAAGAGTCTAGGCTTCCCTGAGGATTTAACTGAAAATCTAAATAGGCTTCTAACACACCCACACGGTATGATTCTCGTAACTGGGCCTACAGGTAGTGGTAAATCTACAACTCTCCACGCATGTCTTCAACATATAGCTACACCAGATAAGAATATCATTACGGTAGAGGATCCAGTTGAGTATAATGCCGAGAATGTAAACCAGATACAGGTCAATCCAAAGGTCGGTTTGACATTTGCAGCTGGTCTCCGTTCAATCCTTAGACAGGATCCAGATATAATTATGGTTGGTGAGATTAGGGATAGTGAGACTGCAGATATTGCTCTCCGTTCAGCTCTAACGGGTCACCTAATGTTATCGACACTCCACACAAATGATGCCACATCTGCATTGAGCCGTTTAATGGATATGGGTATAGAGGAGTTTCTCATATCATCTACTCTTCTAGGAGTTTTAGCTCAGAGGCTTACTCGACAACTCTGCCCAACATGTAAGGCACCAACTGAGTTACCAAGGGTTATCTTAGATGATTTGAAGCTACCAGAGGGTCACATCTACTATAAAGCTAATGGCTGTAAGGAGTGTGACTATACAGGTTATAGAGGGAGAAGAGCAGTTGGAGAGCTATTTATAATGGATGATGATGTTAAGATGATGATGAAAGAGGGGTATAATGACCATCAGATTAGAGTAGAGCTTAAGAAGAGGGGTATGTTAACTATAGCCGATAGGTTGAGAGAGATGTTAATTGCCGGTGATACCTCCTATGAGGAGGCTATTAGAATTGGAATTATGGAAGATTAGCTTTGGGTAGAAGAGGGGCATTCACATTAGTTGAGGTATTAATCTCAATTACACTATTGACAATTGTATTTATGGCTCTATATAGGAGTGTAGATATATTGAGAGCATCAAATAGAAATCTATTCTCGCATCTAGAGAGAAGCTCTATTGAGATTGATAGTGCAAAGGTTCTATATATGGATATTCTGATGAGCGATGGGAATATCTCCATAAGTAGCGATAGAGATAGAAAATTCTCAAGGGTCACTATATTCAATAGCAGAAACTCACTATATGGTCTATCTAGTGCCAAGGTGGCATGGTTAGTCTATAAGGAGGATAACACTCTAATAAGGGTCGAGGGTGGCGATTACGATATCCCTTTAAAGTATGAGGATAGGGTTGAGATAGATATCATCTCAAAGGGGGTTGAGCAGTTTAATATATACCTCAATAGGAAGAAGACAAAGGCTCTAGCCATCATAAAGTTTCCAAACTTGACTCAGACATTTATGGTTAATAATATCCCCACCCCTAGACCGAAGCTAAAGCTTGTTAAACCGACTGAGCTTGGAAAGAAGCAGAAGAGAGACCCATATATCCCTCCTCTAATTTAGACTCTCAAGCTCCTTTTCTGCCAATTTCACATATTTTGAAAACATCCCCAATAGAATCTCTCTTGGTTGGGTGAAGTTTTGGATTATAAATGCTGTTGGG
>JAADDP010000025.1 GCA_013153825.1 Campylobacterota bacterium | reverse complement strand
TCTCTCTTGGGCTTGTAAAGCAAGATGAGATATTCTTAGGGGTTGCAGAGGGGATTGGAAACTCTGTTATGTATGTTGGTTCAAAGACTGGGAGAGATGGACTTGGTGGGGCTGTTATGAGTAGTGATAGCTTTACAGAGGAGAGTAAATCTCTTAGACCAACAGTCCAAGTTGGAGACCCATTTACAGAGAAGCTCCTACTCGAAGCTTGTCTAGAGATGTTCCATACTAAAAAAGATGCTATTGTAGGAATTCAAGATATGGGTGCAGCTGGGCTTACAAGCTCATCTTTTGAGATGGCAGGAAAGAGTGGTGCTGGAATTAGAATGGATTTAGATAGAGTCCCTGCTAGAGAGGAGGGGATGGTTCCATATGAGTTTATGTTAAGCGAGTCCCAAGAGAGGATGTTGCTCTGTGTAAAAAAGGGGAGAGAGCAGGAGATTATAGATATCTTTGAGAAGTGGGATTTAGATGTGGCAACCATTGGAGAGGTGACCGATACGGGAAGAATGGAGCTGTTTTGGCATGGAGAGAGGGTTTGTGATATGCCAATTGCCCCAGTTAGCCAAGAGGCACCAGTCTTAAATAGACCAACTAAGAGACCAGAATATTTAGAAAAGATTGCTAAAAAGAATATAGACTCATTTAAAAATATAGATAATCAAGAGGCTTTTGAGAAGCTAATTGGCTCACTAGAGGTTGTAGATAAGGCTTGGATATATGAGCAGTATGACTCTATGGTGCAGACAAATACAGTTAAGAGTGGTGGAAGCCTAGATAGTAGTGTAATTAGGATTAAGGATAATGGTAAAGCTGTAGCAATTAGCACAGATTGTAACCCTAGATACTGCTATATCGACCCATTTAGAGGTAGTGCTTTAGCTGTTATGGAGGCTGGGCGAAATGTGGCGATGAGTGGAGCAACTCCTCTAGCAATTACTGATTGTCTAAACTTTGGAAATCCTGAGAACCCAGAGGTTATGTGGCAATTTGCAAAGTCTTGTGAGGGTATAAAGGAGGCTTGTGAGAGGTTAAATACACCAGTGGTGAGTGGAAATGTATCTCTATATAATGAGACAAATGGAGTCTCTGTATTTCCAACACCTGCAATAGCTATGGTTGGGTTAAATAGTGATGCGAGAAAGAGCCTACCTTCATCTTTTCAAGAGCCAGAAAACCATATAATCTTAATTGGTGAGACAAATATGGACTTTGGTGGCTCTTTGTATATTAAGGAGCTATTTGGAGAGACTGTTGGAGAGATTCCAGAACTAGATTATAAAAAAGAGTTAAACCTATGGAAACTTGTAATTGAGGCAAACAGAGAGGGGCTTTTAGTATCGGCTAAAGATGTTAGTGCTGGAGGAGTGGCTATTACATTGGCTAAGATGTCTGCAGTCTCTGGGCTTGGAGTTGTGGCTGGAATTAGGTTAAGTGATAAGAGAGAGATATTCTCCGAGACTCCAACTAGAGCAATTGTAGAGGTAAATAGTAAAGAGAACCTAGAAGAGGTTATAAAGATGGCAGATGAGCTTGGTCTAAAACATGATATAATCGGAAAAGTTGGAGGAGATAAATTTAAATTAAATGATGTCTCTATCGATATGGAGAAGCTAACAGATATATATTTTAATACTTTTAAAAGAGTTGTAGAGCAGGACTATTCAATATAGTCAAATCTACTTAAACTATCAACCCTCTTTAGAAGGGTTGGTATTCTATAAAAAATGGTTTAATCGAACTCTCCACCAAAGCTACAGAAATTATCCTCTATCTTCTCAACTCTACCCTTATGTCTTCCACCCTCAAATTGAGTATTACAGAATGCTTTAACAATAGATTCAATCACACCTTTTCCTACAACTCGCTCCCCAAAACAGAGAATATTTGCATCATTGTGAGCTCTACTCATAGAGGCCGTATATTCATTATGGCATAGTGCCGCTCTAATTCCCTTAATCTTATTTGCCGATATTGATATTCCTATACCGGTTCCACAGATTAATATTCCAAAACTCCCACTATCTCTAATAACTGCATCTGCACACCTCTTGGCAAAATCTGGATAGTCAACTCTTGAGCTATCATTAGGGCCTAAATCTATAATTTCATGCCCTAGTGACTCCACAATAGATTTTACATAATCCTTTACTGCAAAACCGGCATGGTCTGTAGCTATATAAAACTTCAAAATATACTCCTAATCTCTCTTCTCTAAATCTTTTACAAAGGTGGCAACTCTATCCCATCTAACCTCACTCTTTTCACTATCCCAAGAGAAGTATATGAACCAAGGCTTTCCAATAACCAAGCTATATGGTATACTTCCCCAGAACCTACTATCATTTGAGTTATCTCTATTATCTCCTATCATATAGTAGTGACCCTCCTCAACCCTCTTATATAGAGCATTTACTGCTCTTCCGTTGATATCGAAGGTATCTCCACCCAGCTCTTTAGCATAAATTGGGTTTAGGTCTATTCCATCTTCTCCATATAGATAGCTCTTAATCAATATATTAAAGATATTCTCATGAGCCTCTGGGGTGTAGTGGATACCACTATATCTATCCATATATGGATTATCTACCCATAGCTGTTTTGATATCCTCTTTATCTTCTCTGGAGGGTAGTTTCTCTTGATATACTCATCACCCTCCTTGAAGTGGATATATAGATGTTTATCTTGGTATATTATCTCATCTCCACCCTTAGCTACACACCTCTTTACATAGTGAACCTTTGGGTTCTTAGGGTAGAGGAATATAACAATATCCCCCCTCTCAGGCTTATCCCCCTCTATTAGGTGACCATTGTTATTGAAGTCTGGAACTATAGGTAGCTCTATCCACGGTATCTTCGGTATGGGAACTCCATAGACAAACTTTTGAGCAAATAGAAAGTCACCTATTAGTAGGGTATTCTTCATAGAGCCTGATGGTATAACAAATGATTGAATTACAAAGAATATTAGAAATAGGACAATTATTACCGTTCCTGTCCAAGAGCTTGAAAATCTATACGCCTTGATTAGAAACTCTCTCATTACATCTCTTCCCCAAACTGCTTAGCAGATTTTAATGTATTTGATAGTAGCATCGCAATTGTCATAGGTCCTACGCCACCTGGAACAGGTGTAATATATGAACACTTTTTAGATAGATTTTCAAAGTCCACATCTCCAACGAGTGAGCCATCGTTCAACCTATTAATTCCAATATCGATAACAACTGCCCCCTCCTTTACCATATCTTCCGTAATTAGATTGGGTTTTCCAACTCCAACAATTACAATATCTGCATTTTTAGTGTGGTGGGCTAAATCTTTTGTATAGATGTGTGTAACTGTCACTGTGGCATTAGCATTTAATAGGAGCGATGCCATAGGCTTTCCAACAATATTACTTGCACCTACAACAACTACATCTCTACCCTCTAACTCAATATTGTACTCTCTAAACATCTCCATAACTCCTAGAGGGGTACATGGAACAAAGCTATCCAAATTTGTGACCATCCTACCCACATTATAGGCGTGAAACCCATCAACATCCTTTTTTGGGTCAATAACCTCTAGAATTTGAGCTGTATCTATATGTTTTGGAAGTGGAAGTTGAATAAGTATTCCATGGATATGTGGATTTCTATTCATCATAGATATTATCTCAACTATCTCACTCTGATTTATGCTCTCAGGCATCTTATGGGTTATGGAGTAGAATCCTACACTCTTACAGGCTCTCTCCTTCATTGAGACGTAGGCGTAACTTGCTGGGTCATCTCCGACTAGAATTACAGCGAGACCTGGTACAATATTCCTCTTCTCCTTTAACTCCTCTACCTCTATTTTTATACTATTTTGAATTTTTTTAGAAAGGGATTTTCCATCAATAAGTTGCATTACTTTCTCGTTTTGAATAATTTTTCGCTATTATATCAAAAAATCTTTACTACGAGGCATTTTATATTGTGAAACTTTTTCTAATTATGGTACCACTTCTACTTATTGGAGAGGGGAAAAATGAGAGTTTTCTATCCGACATTGAGTATGGAAAGATGCTCTACAACAACCCAAGAGGGATACCATGTAGCAAGTGTCATGGCGAAGAGGGGAGAGGTGGACATAAGATAGCAAAATATTACGATAAGTTCAGTAATCCAAAGATACTGAAGGGGGATAGCATACTAGACTACTCTTTTGATGAGCTTAAGGCTAGTGTTGAGAATAGATTTATAGATAAGAACAACATTAGAAGAAGACATAGAGTTATGCCAAAATACTACTTGACCGATAGAGAGATAAATGCGATATACCTATATCTACAATATGTAAAGAAGGGTGATATGAAGAGTAAAAAATAGACCTAGTTGGACTAGGTCTTGCCCCTAATTATTTTTAGGTTTTTTAATATCTAAGAAGCCTCTCTCTGCACTTCTTACAGTTTTTGGATTCCAGTTCCATCTAACAATCTGATATGGTCTTGTGATGTAGTGGAATGGAGCAACTAGGAAGTGAACAAGTCTTGTGAATGGAACAAGTAGAATAATTAGAAATCCAATGACAATATGTGTCTGAACTAACCAGTGAGAAGCTGTAATTGCAGATATATCTGGATTGAATGTAAAGATTGAGTATAGGTATGGAGCCATATCTGAGGCAAACCATGCAAGACCCCACTTTAGACTAATTGCAATCGCAACTCCAATTATAAACTGCACTAGAAGTAGAACCTCTATAACTGCATCCATGATATTTGTAACAACTCTAACTCTTGGATTTGTAAATCTTCTATAGATTAACATTGAGAGACCTATAATAGATAAAAATCCAAATATCAACCCAACTATCTCTAAAAATATTAGAGCTTTTCCTCCAATAGTTGAAAAGTATGATGGGAAGATGAACCCAAGAAGGTGTGCTAAAAATATTGTAATTATCCCAACATGAAATGCAACCGATGCTGGGAATAGACTCTCTGTCTCAAGTAGTTGAGATGAGAGAGATGAGTATTTAAATCCATGTTGGTATCTATATATTGTTCCAATCATGAAAACCACCAATGCCACATATGGAAGTGCTATAAATAGTAAACTATCCACTCTTTTCTCCTTTTTTAATTATACGCCACAACTGCCAAAGTTCCCCATTGGCATTCCACTGCTACTAAACTGCATAGAGCAACTACTATTTGAACTCTTTTTACCCTCTTCTACCTCTAGCTCACTCTTTAAAAATCCAAAGAAGCTAACATCTGCAAATGGTCTATTCTCCTTTATCAGCTCAAAGTCACTATCCAACATACTATATAGAGCTTTAAATAGGTGCAGATATACCCCAAGTGGTGTAGATGGGACAATTAGAGTCTTATACTTCTTCTTATAGAACTTCTCCTTCTGCTTCATGCTAGATGGAGTATACTCCTTCATCATGTTCTCAACTGCAGGGGCAACCATAAGCCTTACCAAATCGTTTAG
>JAADDP010000119.1 GCA_013153825.1 Campylobacterota bacterium | reverse complement strand
GTTTTAGGGTGGAACTTTACAACGGATGAGATAGAGCTACTAAATGATAGTAAAAAGATATCTTCTCAATCCATATTCCAGCTTGGAGGGGGGAATAGCTTCAATACCGATAAGAGATTGATAGATGGCTTGAGTGGAGTTATACTACTCTATGTCAAATCTTGGGAACCTCCTACAATGGATTTTATGGATACACTTGAGCTTTTAGTTGAAAATAGATATATAGAGAGAGTCGAAATTCTACCTGTTGGAATGGCAAAAGAGTTCTATAAAAATAGTGAGGATGATTTAGATGTCTGGAGAAGAAAAGTGGAGACGATAAAATCTGAGAAGGTATGGATTATAGATTATGCAACATAGTAGTAGTTATCCCAAATTTGCAGTAGTAGGACACCCAAATAAGGGTAAGAGTAGTATCGTATCAACCTTAGCACTTGATAATACAGTTCAGGTTGGGAATACCCCTGGAACTACTCAGGTGAAGAGAAGTTTTCCATTGAGAGTTGATAATAGAGTGGTATATGAGCTTTTTGATACACCAGGTTTTCAGAGGGCTAGAAGGGTATTAGCTTGGCTACAGGAGCATGAGCCATCATCGGCAGATAAGAGAGTTGATGTTGTCAGGGAGTTTGTGGCACTCCATAGAGATGACAAGAGGTTTAGAGATGAGATTGAGTTGCTCGAACCGATTATAGATGGAGCTGGAATAATATATGTAGTTGATGCCTCAAAGCCTTATGGAGCAGAATATGAGATTGAGATGGAGATTTTGAGATGGACAAGTCAGCCATCTATGGCAATTTTAAATCTAATTGGTAGAGATGACTACAGAGATGAGTGGAGCAGAGCTTTAGGGCAGTACTTTAGATTGGTAAGAACATTTAATCCACTAAAGGCATCATTCACAGAGCATATGCAGTTGCTTGAGAGTATGGCTCAACTCAAGGAGGATTGGACATACCCAATTAAGGATGCCATATCGATACTAGAAAGATTATATAATCAGAGAGTTGAAGAGAGTATAGATATTATAGTATCCACTATGTTTGATATATTGAGTTATGTAGAGAGAAAGAGATTAATAGGGGAGAGTGCATCTCCAAAGGAGATTGGGGAGATTAAGAGAAGATATAGAGAGAAGATTATCAAGAAGGAGAAGAGTGCAGAGAGGCAGATAGAGCAGATATGGAACCATAAAGGTGTTGAGAAGATATCCAATATGTTAGATTTGGATAGCATTGCCCTCTTCTCGAAGGAGAGTGCATCCATATTTGGACTAAAGCAGAGAGAGGTTATCATGACTGGAGCTGGAGCTGGAGCTGTTGGTGGAGTTGGAATAGATTTAGCTCTTGGTGGTAGTAGTCTATTTGTCGGCTCTCTAATTGGTGGATTAATTGGAGGTGTAGGAGCTATAGTTGGCTTTGATAATCTCTATAGAGTTAAGGTTTTAGGTCAAAAAGTTGGAAAGAGGGAGTTGACTGTTGGTCCTATGCAGAATATAAACTTTCCATATATATTACTCAGTAGAGTTCTATATTACGCTTCAGAGATTTCAAAGAGGTCTCACGCATCTAGAGAGGCTATAGAGTTGAAAAATCTAGAGAGTTTTGCAAGTTCTATATTTGACTCTAAAACTAGAGATAAGCTTGAGGAGGTTCACTCTCTACTAAGAGAAGAGAAAGATATCCCTACTGAACTAAGAGATGAGTATAGAGAGACTGTAAGATTGATTTATATAAGGCTTATAGAGGATTAGAAGCCCAGAATATGGGCTTCTAAAATTACTATATCTGCTACTTAGCAAGTTTTAGTATTGACCTACGATAGTATCCCGACACATCTTTATTTAAAGACCACTCAGCTTCTGTGTAGTAGTAATCGCTATCTTCACCAATCAATTTTAGGTTTATAAATGCAGGATTATCCCCTACATCCCCACTCATTTTTAAGATTCCATCCTCTATTACGCTTGTAAACTCTAAATCTACAACGTAACCACCATTATTAAAGAAGTCAAATTTTTTGAATACACCTGAACCATCACTATTAAATGTTAGCTCATCTCCCTCTTTCTCTTCAATGGTACAGTTAACCCTATCCTCTAGTAGCTTTGTTGTACCAAATGTCTTTCCATCTATAGTATCTGATGAAAAACTCAAAGATGGATTATTGTAGTATTGTGCTACACTATAGTCTGTACAGTATGGCTTCTCTCCAACCATATTTCCAGCTATATAGTATCTACACACAACATAGCTACCTGGACGATCAGTTTCTGATTCAGCTTGTCCACACCCAACTTTTGTAGTTTTTTGCCATACAACTTGGGTGTAGTGACCTACAACATTCCCATTTCCTGAGTTACTCTCATAGTCATAATATGCCTTCTCATTTGCCCACATATCTACGGCACCATACTTTCCATTAATATTTCCAGCAGCCCCAACTTCTGTAATATCTACAGGTTCATCTAGCACATATGCTAAACCTCCACTTGCCCAAGCAATATTCTCTCCCTCTCCCTCATAAGGTAGTCCATGAGTTGAGCTATTGAATTGAGAAGCGTGTGGAGATGCTCCACCATCTGCATCTGCCTGTGTATAGTTCTTAGCTAGATAATCGGCCCACTGCTGTGCATGTTCTGCCAATGTTGCATCCCAAGTTAAGTTACTATCTTGGAAATCTAAATTTCTATAGTAGTTATGTCTATCTACAATTGATGCCTCAGTTAACCCTATATCTGTAGATGGAGTATCTGTTGTTATGTTATTATCTACAATATCAGTCGTATTTATATCACTATCTGTAGCTATATCACTACCCCACTCATAGTGAACCTTTGCATATCCAGCTTCATATCCATAAGCCTTCATCGTCAAATTAGCAGTTGTCTCTCCAGTAATTTTAATATACTCATTACCCAAGTTGACACCATCTCCATTATATCCAGACCACTCAATCTCCATACCTTTATAGTTTGTGGTCTGTTTACCCTCTCCACTCAATATACCTTCAGGCCAAGCTATAATAGCAGTTCCATCATCCTTATCATATAGTTGAATATCGACATCCTTATCAGATGTTAATGTAATATATAGATTATTGACCTTTGGTGGAATATCTCCAATTGTTACAATATCATCTTCAACTATTGCCTGTTCAAAATCGCCACTTCCTGAAGCACTAGGAGTTGATGAGTCGGATGTACTCTCATCACAATCTCCATTTCCAACCCAAGAGTAATATACTTCAGCATATCCAGCCTTATATCCAAAAGCCTTCATAACAAAGTCATTCTGGGTCACACCACTAATTTTAATATACTCATGCCCCAAGCCTGTCCCATCACCATTATATCCACTATACTCAATTGTAACACCGTTATATGGAATTACAGCCTTATTTGGTCCATTTATTATTCCAGATGGCCAGTGAACAATCTTATCACCATTTGCATCATATAATCTTATATCTACATCCTCATCACTCTTTAGAGAGATATAGACATCTTTTAAATCTTTTGGAATTGTTCCAACAGTTACAGCCTTTTCTGGGTCATTATCCCAATACTCTATCTCCTGTTGAAAGCTTCCACTTCCACCTTCACAACTATCTCCACTTCCGAAATCGAAACCTGCATAGAGGTTACAATTTACAAGTAGAGATGCACCGATTATGAGTATCTCTTTTCTACTACTCATATATATCTCCTTCTATATTGGAATAGAACAAGAATATCACACTTTTACTATTTATTTAAACAAAAATAAAAAAAAATATTCAATATAAAATCTTTTCAATCTCTTTGTTATCAATTTGTAACTAATTTTATATATAATATTTTTATAAATTTTAAATAGGAGCTGAAGCAAATGGGTATTTACAGAAGAGTAGTTACTGCCGTTGCAATAACAACGCTTAGTTTATCATCTATGGTTGCAGATGAGTTAAAGGGGAGGGGTGCATCATTTCCAGGACCACTATATAAGGCATGGACAAGTGAGTATTACAATGCTACAAAGATAAAGGTTAACTATACACCTACAGGTAGTGGAGATGGTATAAAGTCAATTACAAAGAGAATGGTCGATTTTGGAGGTAGTGACAAGCCTCTAAAGCCTAAATCTCTTAAGAAAAAGAGCCTATTTATGTTTCCAACGGTTATAGGCTCTATCGTATTAGCCTATAACATTGATGGGGTAGGAGATGGAGAGTTGAAGCTAAGTAGAGAGGCTATAGATGCCATATTTTCAGGAAAAGCATCATATTGGGATGATAAAATCATATCAAAAGATAATGGTGGATTAAATCTACCACATAAACCAATTACGGTAGCAGTTAGGGCAGATAAATCTGGAACAACATTTAACTTTACCTACTTCTTAAATAGGATAAATCCTGAGTTTAAAGTGAGCAAGAAACCAAAGTGGAGAGCTAGTAAAGTGGTGGCAGGGAAATCAAACTCGGGAGTATCTGCCAATATTAAACAGATTAAAAACTCTATAGGGTACATAGAATACTCATACAAGATAAAATTAAACCTCCCAGCAGCACAAATAGAGAATAGAGAGGGAGAGTTTATAAAACCGACCGTTCAATCTTTTCAAGATGGTGCAAAGTATGCAAAATGGTCAAAAGATAACCACTTTTACGCTGTAATCGGAGACCCAGAGGGGAAAAGCTCATACCCAATTATAGCATCTACCTTTATACTTCTACCTCAAGATGGTGGTGATAAAAATAGAGAGGTGGCATCATTCTTTGAGTGGGCATATGAGAATGGAGATAATATAGCTTCAGAGCTAGGTTATGTTCCACTTCCAAAATCGACTAAAGATGAGATTAGAAAATATTGGAGAGATAGAGGGATTAAGTAGCCAATAGGCTATACCTCTCTATCGCCTATAAACTCAATAAGTATGAGAAGTAGAGCTATCTCTATAAATGACTCTCTTAACTCATACTGCATATTATAGAAGCTGAATACCCTATATGATAGCATAGATATAATCCCCCCAAAGATGACGGCAAATATGTGTAGTTTTAACAATGTAGTTGTATTAGAGACCATACTGTAGTATATAAATAGTATCACTCCTACCAGATAACTAAACATATCCATATAGACACCAAAATCTTTATAGAAGTAGAGTTGAAAAGATGAGGCAAATAGTAGCGTAGCTATTATGTGTGGATTAAAATCAAAATATCTCAATATCGATACTCTACTAATCAATTTAGGGTATAACTTTAAGATTATCGGTATATATATTAGGAATATATATATTGTAGAGTATATAATTGAGCTAAATATATTTCCATCAATTAGATTGTGTAGATTTGTCTCCTCTTGAAGATTATTCTCAAGAAAATATCTGGATGATGGAAAGTGAAATATATGTTGACCCCAGCTAATCTCCTCCATTGAAGCTAAAAAAAATAGTATTGATAATATTACCAATATAGCTCTATCCAT
>JAADDP010000079.1 GCA_013153825.1 Campylobacterota bacterium | reverse complement strand
CTTCAATAGGTATGATAAGTCAGATAGTGGAATAGATGTTGAGCTTATAATATCCCTGAAACCTGTAATAGAGAAGAGAGACTATAGAGCTTTAGCACCTAAATATGAAGAGCCTAAAGTGGAGGAGAGTGAGATAGATGAGAGGCTAAATATGTTAGTTGAGCAGAATACTCCATATAGAGAGGTTAAAGATGGTGATGCTTCTCTACAAGAGGGAGATCAGGCTAAGTTTGACTTTGTAGGTAGAGTAGATGGAAAAGAGTTTGAAGGTGGAAAGGCTGAAGGGTATGAGCTTGTCATAGGTTCAAAGCAGTTTATAGCAGGTTTTGAAGAGCAGATGGTTGGTATGAAGAGAGGAGAGAGTAGAGAGATAAAAGTTAAATTTCCAGAGAACTACCAATCAAAAGATTTAGCTGGAAAAGATGCAATATTTAATGTGACCCTAGACTCTTTCAAGAGAAAGAGAGAGGCTAAACTAGATGCCGATATGATTAAGAGAATCTTCCCTAGCGAAGAGAATCCAGATGAGAAGATTGCAAGAGAGCATATAAAGAATCAGCTAGAGAATGAGAAACTCATGGAGATATACCAGAACAGATTAAAGCCTGAATTTATAGCTACACTTGTTGAGAGTTACAACTTCGACCTACCAAAAAATATTGTGGAGAAGGAGATTGATGCTCAGCTAAACCAGAAGGCTCAAAGTATGAGTTCAGAGGAGCTTGAGGAGCTGAGAAGAGATGAGAAGAAGCTAGAGAAGTTGAGAGAGAGCTTGAGAGAGGATGCCGTAAACTCCGTAAAGGCTACATTCCTTATAGATGCCTTGGCAAAAGAGGAGAATATCAGTGTGAGTGATGGAGAGGTTGCTCAGACGATATACTATGAGGCGATGATGAGTGGTCAAGACCCAGAACAGGTTATAAAGTATTATCAGGATAACAATCTAATTCCTGCAATTAAGATGGGGATAGTCGAGGATAAACTATTCTCAAAAATTTTAAAATTGGATAGATAATGAGCTATATTCCATATGTAGTAGAGCAGACTGGGCGAGGGGAGAGAAGCTACGATATATACTCAAGACTCTTAAAAGATAGAATTATAATGTTGAGTGGCGAGGTCAACGACCAAGTGGCATCAACGGTTGTAGCTCAACTCCTATTTCTAGAGGCTCAAGACCCAGATAAGGATATCTACTTCTATATAAACTCTCCAGGTGGAGTCATAACATCTGGTCTATCTATGTATGATACTATGAACTATATTAAGCCAGATGTTGTAACTATCTGTATAGGACAGGCGGCATCGATGGGGGCATTTCTACTCTCTTCTGGTGCAAAAGGGAAGAGATATGCACTTCCAAACTCTAGAATTATGATACATCAACCATCAGGTGGGGCACAGGGGCAATCTACCGATATTCAGATTCAGGCGAAGGAGATACAGAGGCTGAAAGATACTCTAAATGAGATAATGGCTGAAAATTGTGGAAAAACCCCAGAGGAGCTGGAGAGAGACACAGAGAGAGATAATTTTATGTCCGCTCAAGAGGCTCTAGAGTATGGTTTAATAGATAAAATTCTTACAAAAAGTTTCGCCTAATAGAGGTTAAGGAAGATATTTTAAATGATAAGAAGAGTTGTAATATATCCAGATAAGCGACTAAAAGAGATATCAAAGGAGGTTAAATCCTTTGATAGTGAGCTACATAAGCTTCTTGATGATATGTATGATACGATGATAGATAAGCGAGGGGTTGGACTTGCCGCTATTCAGATTGGAGAGGCTCGAAGGGCTTTAATTATAAATATACCTATAGAGAGTGCTCCAGAGGGGAGAGAACAGCCGAAAGAGAATACTCTAGAGATTATAAACCCAAAAATAGTAGAGAAGAGGGGGAGTCAGAAGTTTCAAGAGGGTTGTCTAAGTGTACCTGGTTTCTATGAAGATGTGGAGAGAGCAGAGTACATATCGATTGAGTATTATGATAGATATGGAGATAGAAAGAGCTTAAGTGATAGTGGTTTTCTGGCTGTTGCAATTCAACATGAGATGGATCACCTAGATGGTAAAATCTTTGTGGAGAAGCTCTCATTTATAAAAAGAAAGAAGTTTGAAAAGGAGTGGAAGAAGAGGCTGAAGAGTAACCTTTAAAATTCAATAGCCACTACTGCAACTGCAAATCCTCCATCATGAGCAATTGAGAGAGAAGATGCTCTAATATTAAATCTCTCTCCAGCCTCTACAGATAGCTTAAAGTGTGGTTTTCCTCTCCTATCTTTAGATATTGTAATATCCAAAAATGATAAATCTCTACCAATTCCACACCCCAAAGCCTTTGATATCGCCTCCTTTGATGCCCAATACCCTGCAACACTCTGAACCCTATTTAAATTTAGAGTATCCCTCTCCTCTTGATTAAATACTCTATCTAAAAATCTATCTCCAAATCTCTCTAATGACTCTTTAATTCTATCTATTGATACTATATCTGTTCCAATTTGCATAAATGTAAGTTTATCAAAATATAAGGTAAAATATCTAAAAAAATAAAAAGAGAGCTATGGAAGCTATATTTACATTTATCGGAAAGCCGTTCGTTGCACTATATAATCTTATGGATAGATTTGGACGATTTATAATATTTCAACTAAAGCTATTTCCTCTATCCCTAAGAAGACCTTGGAGGGTAAAACAGATTTTTGAGCAGTTGGATGTTATAGGTGTCGGAACTGTATCCGTAATATTTTTAACCGCACTATTTACAGGGATGGTTGAGGCTGTTCAGCTCTATCAGGGCTTTAGTAAATTTGGGGCAGAGGGATTTATGGGATATACAATTTTTATCTCAATTACGAGAGAGTTAGGACCAGTATTTACATCTCTGATGGTAATCTCAAGGGCGATATCCTCTATGTCTGCAGAGCTTGGAACAATGAGAGTTACAGAGCAGATTGATGCAATTGAGACATTGGCAGTTGACTCAAAAAAGTATCTCTTAATTCCAAGAATTATCGCTACAATGTTATCTGTCCCCATGCTAGTTATATTCTTTGATTTCATATCAAATCTAAGTGCCTTTTTAATATCTTGGCTCATGTTGGATTTAAACCCTGTAGCCTATGTAGATACAATAAAACAGCTTCTATCACTCTCAGATATTGGAACAGGTCTAATTAAGGGGGTTGTATTTGGCTACTTTATGGGGGCAATAGGGGCATATATAGGATATTTTACATCTGGAGGAGCTAAGGGGGTTGGAATATCTACAACTAAAGCTGTTGTTCTATCTGCAGTTACCATATTTATAGCAAACTACTTTCTATCTACAATATTTATGATACTAAACTGGTAGTATCTACCTATTGTAGTTTTTCATAGCCTGTTGAGCCTCTCTCATCTGAGTTTTTCTCTTTAGAGTCTCCCTCTTATCATGAAGCTTTTTACCTTTTGCCAAAGCTATACTCACCTTGGCAAGATTTCTACTGTTGAAGTAGAGGCTAAGAGGGATAATTGAGTAGCCATCTTTCGTTGTCTTCCCATAGAGTTTATCCAACTCTCTCTTATGGAGTAGAAGCTTTCTTGGACTTCTACCATCTCTCGCAAAGTTTCTATTTGTGGTCTCAAGGTAGCCTATATGGGCATTCATTAGATATAGCTCCCCTTTGATAAATCTACAGAATGAGTCCTTTAGATTTACCTTTTTAGCCCTTAGTGCCTTAACCTCACTCCCCTCAAGAACAATACCAGCCTCATACTTCTCAATAATTTCAAAGTCGTGGTATGCCTTCTTATTTGTAGCTATACTCTTCGACATATACTACTTTTTAGTCTTATTTGCCTCTTTTGGCTCTACTTTTACAGGCTCTTTTTTTGCCTCCTGCTTAGTAGCTTTCCCCTTTTTTAGACACTTAGCGTTCTTATTCTCCTTTTTGATATTATCTATGATAGATTTACCAAACCCCTTAATCTTTAGTAGGTCATCTACAGACTTTAGCTTATTCTTTTTTCTATACTCTATAATTGCTGTAGCTTTCTTCTCTCCAATACCCTTTATACACATTAAATCTTTTTTAGATGCTGTCTGAACATCCATAGCAGAGAATAGAAATGAGGCACTTATACCCATTAATAGTAGTACTTTTTTCATAAGTTTTCCTTTTTATAATATTTTTTTGTAGTTGATAATTATATTTAATAAAGTTTAAAAGATATTGAAACCATCAATTTTTTAGAGTTTTCCATACCGATATCGCCTGAAAATGCTCTTTCACATCGTGACATCTAATGATATCTGCCCCATTCTCAAGAGCCTTTAAATGTATAGCTAAAGTTCCACCCAACCTATCATCTACATCGGAGGGGACAATATTATCAATTAGAGATTTCCTACTAGCCCCAATCAATATTGGAGAGCCAAACCTCTTGAAGTGGCTTAGGTTTCTAATAAGCTCTAAATTATCTCTTAGACTCTTCCCAAACCCAATACCAACATCTATAATAATATCATCTATCTTTAGTCCAAACTTTAGGGACTTCTCTATCCTCTCCTCAAAAAAATCTGATATATCCAATATAACATTATCATATTGTGGATTATCCTGCATATTTTTTGGCTCTCCCTGCATATGCATTATAGAGAGCTTTGCACCATAATCTACAGCAACTCTTATGACCTCATCATCAGATGCACCTCTGATATCATTTACAATTTTAAAACCACTCTTTAGAGCATACTCAATAACCTTGGGGGTGTATGAGTCTATACTAAATGTGGCATTCTCATATAACCTCTGCTCCCTTATCGTGTCACATATCGGCTTTACCCTTCTAAGCTCCTCCTCAATAGGGACACCCTCCGAGTTTGGTCTAGATGATACCCCACCAATATCTATGATATCTGCTCCATCTCTAATCAGCTTCTCAATCTGGGCTATAGCCTCCCCCCCCTTAAAACGGCTTTTACCATAAAAACTATCACCATTCGCATTAACTATCCCCATAATCTGAGTTGGAAAATTCCTATCCTCTTTTAAAAATCTCTGAAGCTCCTCTGCCACCTCTCTCAATCCAAACGGTTGTAGAAGCTCCTTGTGGGATAGTATCTCTATATTTTTTCTATTTCCAATAAGTATACAATCATATCTATCCCTATTACACAATATAGCCCCTGCAGGTGTTGCAACCTCTGCTCCGATACTCAGAGCATCCTGTTTTAATATATTTACTGCTGGTCTCTTTAAATCTCTAATGTAGAAAAAGAGAAGCTCCATCTTATTAGATATAATCTCTATACCCCTCTTATGGACACCAAGCTCCTTTAGTATCCTCTCTCTACTATATATATCTCCCAATCTATATATTCTCATCTAAAACCTCACTACTTAAGTTTATATCCAATTCCCCAGACGGGAACAATATATCCCCCATCACCATCTGGGTCTATCTTCTTTTTTAATCTATTAATTGCCACATTTATCGTCTTCTCATGAGGCATCTCATCTATCCAACACTCTTTTAACTCATCTCT
>JAADDP010000044.1 GCA_013153825.1 Campylobacterota bacterium | reverse complement strand
TAAGTTCTATTTTAGCTTAATTTCTCTTAGCAAATTATGAAGAAGTAGAAATAGTTTTAGACTATAATCCCAGAGCCAATAACTCTATCTCCTATATAAAATACGGCAACTTGTCCCTTCGCTACACCAAATACGCTATCCCTCAATTTAACATATCCAACATCCCCATCTAAAGTTACACTACATGAGACATCTCTAGTTCTATATCTAATTTTTACATTGGCATCAAACTTCTCTAAATTTTCAAACATATTGATACCAGCTATCTTAAAAGAGTCTACCCCCAACTCCCCTCTACCACCAACAACTATCCTATTTCTCTCTGCATCTATAGAGAGTACATAGTGTGGTGTCGTGGCACCCCTAACCTCAAACCCTCTCCTCTTCCCTATTGTGTAGTGCATATAGCCTCTGTGGCTTCCGACAACCTCCCCTCTGCTATTTACGGTCTCCCCTCCAATATCTACATCCATATGCTCTCTTAAGATATCGACATAGCTATCCTCTACAAAACATATTTCGCTACTCTCCTTCTGAGTTGCAAACTGCTCCAACCCACCAATCTTTCCAATATAGCTCTTAAGGTCACTCTTAATCCACTCTCCAAGAGGAAAGATTAGTCTCGGTAGAACATCTCTCTTAACCTGTGCTACGAAGTAACTCTGGTCTTTGCTCTCATCTTTAGCCTTATAGAAGAAGTTACCATCACACCTCAGGTAGTGACCCGTTGCCACCTTCTCTATCTCGAGTGAGTCGGCAAAATCTACCATCTCACCAAACTTAATTATCCTATTACACTTTACACATGGATTTGGAGTTATTCCCATCTTATAACTCTCAACAAAGTAGTTATACACCTCATCTCTAAACTTCCTACTCAAGTCTAAAAATTTAGACTCAATTCCAAGATATCTTGAGACCCTCTTCACCCTCTCAAAATTCTCTCTATGGTACTCACTACTCTCATGAAGTTTCATATAGACCCCAACGACACTATACCCCATCTCCTTTAGATGTAGTGCAGTGAATGTTGAGTCGATACCACCGCTCATTCCAACTAAAACTCTCATCGCTCTCCTCTCAAAATAGATTTAATATATGGACTCTCCATAAGACTTAAAGGGGTGGTGACACTATCTCTATCTCTCCATGCTCTGTGTGGAATTATCAACTCCTTGGAGTTTAACCTGATATTTTCATAAAAGAGTATATCTATATCCAGTGTTCTAGGTGCATCTGGAAAAGAACGTCTCCTCCCAAATCTCTTTTCCACTCTCAAAATATATCTTAAAAGTGCTTTAGGTTTTAAACATGTTCTCACAAAAATTATTGAATTATAGAAATAGTCCTGATTTAAGTAGCCAAATGGGGGATTTTTTAAGATGGGAGATGTCTCAACCAGATATATATATCTGGATTTCTGAAGATATACAAATAGGTGGTTAAATCTGCGTCTAACATCGCCAATATTTCCACCTATACCTAAAATGGAGCGATAGCCACCCCTCAGCTCTTTGGTTATCCCTCCTCTATAGGGGTATAGAGATTGATAGTAGAGTGAGTTATCATCATCTATCCTACGCCTCATCTATCTCCTAGATGCTCTCTTACACTCATTTACAAAGTGGATAGCATTCTCTACGGGAACATCTGGTAAAATTCCATGACCTAAGTTGAATATGTGCCTCCCACCTCTCATTGTTTCAGCAAGTGACTCTACACACTCCGTCGTCATCTCTTTAGAGTATAGCCTACAAGGCTCCATATTACCCTGTAGCACATATCTATCCCCCAACTTCTCCTTAGCTAGAGCCATAGGTGTACTCCAGTCAACCCCAAATACATCAAAATTTCCATATACAAGACCCCTCTCTATAAATGGTGATACCCCCTTAGGGAATAGTATAACAGGTGTATCTGGATATTTCGCTTTGATATGGTCAACTATCTCAATAATATAGCTCCAGCCAAACTCATCATATTTAGTAGGCTCAATCGCACTAGCCCAGCTATCAAAAATCTGCACAACATCTACACCGGCCTCTATCTGCCTCTCTAGATATAGCTTAACTACATCTGTAACTTTAGATAGGATAGCCTTAAGTAGCTCTGGATTTTTATACATCATTCTCTTTGATATATTATAGCTCTTTGTACCCTGCCCCTCTATCATATATGTGGCTAGGGTCCAAGGGGCTCCTGTAAATCCAATGAGAGCCTTATTGTCGCCTCTCCTATCTAGCTCAGCCCTCAGAAGCTCTATCGTCTCATATACATAGGTTAATCTACTTGAGGCATCCTCTCCCCCCCTAAGGGCATCTAAATCCTCTTGAGATTTAATAGGTTTATGGAATATTGGACCTCTCCCCTTAATAAACTCAAGCTCCATACCCATCTCATTTGGGACAACGAGAATATCACTAAATAGTATAGCTGCATCTACACCCACAATATCTAGAGGTTGAAGGGTGACCTCCTTCGCCATCTCTGGATTGTGGCATAGGTTTAAGAAGTTCCCAGCTCTCTCTCTCACAGCCATATATTGAGGGAGATATCTCCCCGCCTGTCTCATCATCCATACTGGTGTGTATGGTGTCTCTCTGCCTAAACAGGCATCTACAAAAATTTTACTTCCCATTAATGTCCAACCTTACTTAAGAAAAATAGTCCAACTGCCAGTGCCATGATAGATAGAGCAAAGTGTAACATCTCAACAGGCACACTAAATGTGGTGTGTAGAACCCTCTGGAAGAAGTTCACCACCAAAACCATAACGATAACCTTAGCTATCTTATCCTTCAGCTGGTCTAGAGAGGAGATAGATAGTATCTTGCCGTGTGACTCAGCCTCATCTATATGGGATATAAATAGCTCATATATCCCAAATGCAAATATGAACATCACAACTGCAATTAGATATAGGTCAACTGCCCCAATTATTGATGCCACGATATTCTCATGAAAATTCTCTGGGTGTGGATGGGCAAATAGCCCCTCCCATGCGTAAGAGGCGATAGATACAATATCGAAAGATGCCACAACAAATAGAATTATAGCTCCTACAAGTCCAAATATCACAGCTAGAAGTACTACAAATCTACTTCTCCATATGAGTCCCTCAAATATCGCCTCAAAAAGCCCCTGCTCACTTCTACTCTTTAACCGTCTAGGACGACCTTGGTTCTCTTCACTATGCTCCACATTTAATCCTTTAACTCTATCCATCTCTCTGCAATTCTGACTGCATTTGTTGCAGCACCAACCCTGACTTGGTCAGCTACACCCCAGAGGTGTAGAATATTAGGGGAGAAGATATCTCTTCTAATCCTCCCAACATATGTGTAGTCCGTATCGCTAGATATTGTAGGCATCGGGTAGATACTCTGCTCCAAGTTATCTATAACCTTAAGATTTGGAAATTTAGATAGCACATCTCTAACCATATCTACACTCACCTCAACACCCTCTCTAAATGTTATGGTTATAGACTCACTATGGCTTCTCATTACAGGAACTCTAACGCATGTGGCACTGATAGCAAAGTTTGAGTGCATTATCTTATTTGTCTCATTTACCATCTTCATCTCCTCTTTTGTATATCCATTTGGCTGAGGAGTATCTATATGGGGGATTACATTTAGTGCTATCTGGTGTGGGAATGTCTTAATAGTCGTCTCATCAAGCTTAAAGGCGAAGAAGTCCTTCATCTGGTTTACAAGCTCCTCCATACCACTCTTTCCAGCTCCAGATACAGCCTGATATGTACTGACATCTACCCTCTTAATACCATATAGGTCATCTAGAGGTTTAAGTATCTGAACCATCTGAATTGTGGAGCAGTTAGGATTTGCAATAATTCCACTATCCTCCCAAAGTTCGATATCCTCTGGGTTAACCTCCGGTACAACCAATGGAACTCTATCCTCCATTCTGAATTGGCTCGTATTATCTATTACAACAGCTCCAGCCTCAACTGCATATCTAGCATATTTAGCACTAATTCCACCTCCTGCACTAAAGAATGCTATATCTATATCTCTCCCATTAAATACACTCTCTGTCAACTCCTCTACCCTATAGCTCTTACCATTAAATTCTATAGTCTCTCCTGCAGATTTTGCGCTAGCTAGAGGGAGTATATCTCCAACGGGAAATCTCTTCTCCTCCAATACTCTAAAAATCTCCTCTCCAACAGCACCAGTGGCACCAACAACGGCAATATTGTATCTATTCAAAACTACTTTCCTTATTTATAGAAAATTTTATGCTTATTCTAACCAACGGAGAGTAAACTTACGCTTTTTTGTCGGCTAAAAAGAGGCTCTCTATCTCTCTTCTCAAAATCTCTACATCTTTGGTGCTATTGATAACCTCTCTAAATTGTGAAGCTCCCTTAAGCCCCTTTGAGTATGTGTGAAGATGTTTTCTAAATAGAACTACCCCATACTCCCCATAGTGTTCAACCATCTGGTTTAGATGCTCCAATACAACACTATAGATTAACTCTGCTGATGGTGTGACACTCTCCACCCCATCTAATATATGTTCTCTCATCAGTTTAAATATCCAAGGCTTTCCAACTGCACCCCTTCCAACCATGACCCCATCAGCTTTAGTATAATCTAGAACCCATTTAGCCTTCTCTGGAGTTGTGATATCCCCATTAGCAATTACAGGAATTGATACATTCTCCTTTATCTCTGCTATCGCTTCGTAATCTACAGGGGCTTTATACCTTCCTACTCTAGTTCTACCATGGACTGCTATGAAGTCAGCTCCACTCTCTTCACAAACTTTTGAAATCTCAATGTGATTTTTTTTATCAAATCCAAGCCGTATCTTTACAGATGTATATCTCTTATTGGAGTATCTCTTAATTGTCTCTATCGCCCTACCCATCTTAACTAAATCTGTAAGTAGAGCACTACCCTGCAGATTATTTACAATTTTTGGGGCTGGGCAACCACAGTTTAAATCTATAACATCTACCCCATCCAACCCATTTATTATCTCAACAGCTCTTCTGATTATCTCTGGGTCTGAACCTGCAATCTGTACACTATATGGGGTCTCTTTGAGGTTCCTCTCAACCATTTTTGCAGTTTTTGGGTTCCCCTCTACAAGGGCATTTGAGCTAATCATCTCACTCACAGTTAGGTCGGCACCAAAACTCTTAGCTACACCCCTAAATGGTAGGTCTGTAAATCCAGCTAGTGGAGCTAATGCAAATAGAGGTCTCTCGAAATTAAGAGTCATTGCAGATATGTTTAATATTTATCAGGTCTGTAATTTTATACTTTGTGTAGGTCTTTTTTAGCTCATATAGGGCTCTAAATCTGATGAACTCATCTATATCATGCTCATCAAGATACTCACCTGCCATCTCTATCATCTCATAATCAAATAGGAGATAGAGATATGCAGTCTCTGCTTTTGTATATCTATCTTGATAGTTACTAAATACTCTCAGGTTCTCATCTGGAGATAGCTGTTTTTTTGTCACATTTGCAATTAATAGAAAGTCACTACACTTTAGAG
>JAADDP010000184.1 GCA_013153825.1 Campylobacterota bacterium | reverse complement strand
TATTTCCCTAACCTGAGGCTCTCATAAAAGATAACTTTTAATGCTATATACTTTTTATTTCCCTTTTTTATAAAGCCTTTAAAAGTTATCAGAGGTTGAGACAAGTCATTAACCTTTGATAACTATAAGATATCTTTAGATGGCAAAGTAGTTTGCCTTTGGGTGGTGAGCTACAATAGCTGTTGTTGTCTGTTCTGGGTGCATCTGGAAAGTTTCACTTAGAGTTATTCCAAACTCTTCAGGTTTTAGCAACTTAAAAATCTCTCTATTCTGCTCTAGGTCTGGACATGCTGGATATCCAAATGAGTATCTAGCACCTCTATATCTATTTACCCTTACATCTCTTAGAGTTGGCTTCTCATTATCTCCTAAAATTCCTAAATCTATTCGTATCTGTTTATGTGCCATCTCTGCTAGAGCCTCTGCAAGTTCGACTGATAGTCCATGCACATAGTTATACTCTAAATATTTTCCAGCATCATAGAGACTCTTCTCATATTCTGAAAATTTAGCCCCAGCACTCACACATGTTAGAGCCACAACATCATCTCTATCATATCTAAAAAAGTCACTAACTGCTCTAAATGGGCTTCTTCTCTGTCTTGGGAATTCAAATATCGACACTGCACTATCTCTCACCTCATCAAAACTATCTCTATTTGCATTCTCATCCACATTCCAACCTCTACTCTCATCAAATATATAGAGTTTTCCATCATATCCCCTACATGGGTAGTATCCGTAGATGATTGTCGGCTCAAGTAGTCCACCATCTATAAACTCTCTCTTTAACCTCTCATAGATTGGATAGACTTTAGTCTCAAGTAGCTTTTGATACTCCTCTCTATCCACCCCTCTACTCTTATATCCCCACTGCATCTTTATTAAACTTCTCATATTTACCCACTCAAACAGCAGTTCTAAATCTATACTGCCTTTTTGTAGAACTCTTCTACCCCAAAATGGTGGAGTTGGAACATCAACTTTAGGGGGAAGCTCAATTTTATCAAATGGTGGGATTTCTACTACTCTCTTCTCTCTCTTCTCCCTTTTTTCTACTAGGTCTCCTGCAAGTTTTGTATCTAGAGGTCTACTCTTATCTCTCTTCCACTCCTCAATTCTCCCCATAGCAATTACACTATCAAAGGCATCTCTACAGTAGAATATCGCTCCACTATAGATTGGGCGACAAAAGTCATCTACAAATCCACGAGTTAAAGCGGCCCCACCAAGTAGCACAGGGATATTAATCCCAAGCCTCTCCATCTCCTCTAGGTTATCTCTCATAACTGCAGTTGACTTTACAAGTAGTCCACTCATACCAATGGCATCAATCTCCTCTCTCTCTATCGCCTCTAAGAACTGCTCTAGCTCCGTCTTTATACCGATATTTATAACCTTAAAGCCGTTATTTGAGACGATTATATCTACAAGATTTTTCCCCACATCATGCACATCACCCTTTACCGTCCCAATTAGTAGAGTTGTATCGCTATCCTTCTCCTTTTTGGTCAGATATGGGTTTAGGAAGTCAACTGTAGCCTTCATGGTCTCTGCCGACTGTAGTACAAATGGGAGTTGCATCTCTCCACTCCCAAAGAGTTCACCCACTACTTTCATGGCATCAATTAAAATCTCATTTACAATCTTATCTGCACCAACTCTATCCTTTGCACTCTCAACTAGAGGTATCATCCTCTCTCTATCCCCATCTAAGAGCAGTTTTGCAATCTTCTCCTCATCGCTTAACGCCTCAAACTCCTCATCTGTTCTGGTCTCATCTACACTCTTATCTGAAAAGTGTTCAATAAACTTAAATAGTGAGTTATCATCTGGAGTAAATAGCAACTCTTCACATATTTCAATATCCTCTTGTGTCATCTTTGAGAGTGGAATTATATGTTTTACATTTATAATAACAGATGTCATTCCAGCCTTTAGGCAGTGGTGTAGAAATACGGAATTTAGGAAGCGTCTAGCGTTTGGAGCTAACCCAAAAGAGATATTTGACAAACCTAGAGTTGAGCCAACCTCTGGATATAGTCTATGTAGCTCCCTTATAGCATTTATCGTCTCAACAGCACTATATCTATACTCCAAATCTCCAGAGCCAACTGTAAAAGTTAACATATCAAATATTAGATTTCTTGGGTCGATATTGTGGCGATTTACTGCTAAATCATAGAGTCTCTTTGCAACTCTAATCTTATCCTCAGTTGTTTTTGCCATTCCCTTCTCATCGATGGTAAGACAAACTAGAGCCGTCCCAAACTTTTTTGAGAGTCTACAGATGGCATCTAGTTTCTCCTCCCCATCTTCTAGGTTTACAGAGTTAATTATCGGCTTTCCACCGATGCACTTTAGAGCCTCCTCCATGGTCTTAACCCTTGTAGCATCTGGCATTAGTGGGATAGATACCTTCTGGTTATAGAGCTCCATAACTGCTCTCATATCCTCTGCCCCATCTCTTCCAGCAAACTCCACATTCACATCTAAAACGTGAGCCCCATCTCTAACTTGTGCCTGTGCAACACTCAAAGTCCCCTCATAATCCTCTGCTAAGATTAACTCTCTAAACGCCTTTGAGCCAGTAGCGTTACTCCTCTCCCCAATTAGAAGTGGTGGAAGCTCTTGAAACAGCTCTACACTATTGAATAGAGATGCCACAGATGGTTCAACTCTCCCTGTCGGGAGCTTGGGGGATTTTCCCTCCAATGCTCTGCTTAGTGCATTGATGTGTTGGGGGGTTGTTCCACAGCACCCACCAAGGAATGAGACCCCATCAAACTCTATAAACTCCAACTGCTTATCTGTAAACTCAATAGGCCCCATTGGATAGTAGGTGTAGCCCCCTCTATTTTGTGGAAGTCCAGCATTTGCATGGATAGAGATTGGGAATGGACACTTTTGTGAGAGAATTTTTAGATGTTTTTTAACCTGCTCTGGGCCTGTTCCACAGTTAAATCCTAGTGATAGAATATTAAAAGGTTCAACTATTGTTACTATTGTTGAGGCATCAGTTCCAATGAGCATCGTTCCACTAAGCTCAATAGTTACAGAGACCATAATTGGGATATCTACCCCTCTTCTCCTATTTGCCTCCTCTATGGCATGAATTGCAGATTTTATCTGGAGTGGGTCTTGGCAGGTCTCAAGCAGAAATATATCAACTCCACCATCAATAAGCCCTAGAGCTGTATCGAGATACCCCTTAAACATCTCATCGTAGTGGATATGTCCAAGAGATGGGAGCTTAGTCCCCGGCCCTATTGAACCCAATACAAATCGAGGCTTCTCTCTGGTTGAATATTTCAAACAGACCTCTTTTACAATCTCTGCCCCTCTTTTAGAGAGTTCATAGGCTCTATGGGATATTCCATACTCATCTAAGACCCAATCCATAGCCCCAAATGTGTTTGTCTTGATTAAATCTGCCCCAGCCATAGCGTAAGCGTTGTGGATTGATTTTATAATATCTGGTGCTGTAGCGTTTAGAAGCTCATTACACCCCTCTTGAGACTCTCCTCTCTCATCTAACCAAGCCTCATCTGGAACTTTTATAGATTGGATTTGGGTTCCCATAGCCCCATCAATTACTAAAACTCTACTCTCAATTAAACTTTTAATCTGCTCTGTGATGCTCACTACTCTTTACCTATAAGTTGAATTTATATTTCTATCTAAAGTGGGGGTATTATATCAAAAAAGTGGGGATTGGAGGGAAAAGAGACAAAATAAGTTTTGTCTCTTTTATGCTATTTTGAATTTTAAAAGTCGTAAGTCAATCCTGCACTTACTGCATCAAGGGTTGGTGCATCCTTCTTAACCACAAATCTCTCATAGTCTAAAAAGAGTCCAAAGCCTCTCTCTTGGTCTCCTGCCCCATCAAAGTTTCTGGAGTATTTTCCACTCTTAGGTCTATCTTTTGAGATATCATACTCAACCCCACCACCGAGAGCTAAACTTTCAGAATCAACCTTTGGATAACCCCCAGATGTCTTTGTCTTTGCCATACCTATTAAACCATAGATATTTAGCTCCTTTGTGACGGGATACATAGGTTTTATAAAGACCCCAGCGTGTGTTATAGATGCCTTCTCATCCTCTGCAAAATCCTTTATTCCTCTAGCCTCTAACCCTATATACTGGTTGTAGTCATACCCAACTCTGGCTACAATTGCCACACTATTCTCTTTATGGTTATACCTCTTTATTGTTCCCGTAGCCTTATCACACTCACAACGGTTTCCATATCTACTTCCACTAATTCCAAGCCCGGCATAGAAACCACTGGGATTTATACCATTTGAGTCTTTAGGTTTCTTAACCTCCCTAGGTATCTCCACAACTGGAGTTGGAGGGGGTGGAGGTGGTGTCTCTGCAACAACTACCACTGGTGTCGGCTCTACAACTATCTCCTCCTGAAAATATGGGGTAGCGAGGGGTATAACCTCATCAGCTACATACTCTACAGCCTCCTCATCAGCTTTAATTTCATCATTTGTCTCGTATGGTGTTACAACTTTTATATCTCCACCACTATAAACTATTATAGTTAAAATCATAAATAATAATAATTTTTTCATACTAATCCTTATTTTTAATAGAAGATTAAGATATTATATCTAAAATTATTTTTCTATTAAATTAAATGTAGGATTAATTCCTCTGTATAAAAAAATATATCCATATTGAGAAGAGGAGCATAACTAGGCTCTGAACCTGCCCCATAGTTAGCCAACCACCATATATAAAGCCCAACTGTATATCCGGCTCTCTCCAGAACTCAGATATGAACCTCATGATTGAGTATAGTATTCCATATAGAGCAATTAACTCTCCATTAAATCTCTTTCTTCCTCTATAGAGGAATAGGGCTATAGCGATTAAAGCCCCCTCAAGTATCGCCTCATATAGTTGAGATGGGTGTCTTAAAACTCCATCTACATATATTCCCCAAGGTATATCTGTAGCTCTACCTATAAGCTCTTGGTTGAGAAAGTTTCCAACTCTTCCAAATATATATCCAACTGGTATTGATAGAGCTACAATATCTACAATCTTAGATAACTTATCTGGATATCTTCTGGAGAATAGGTATGAGCTTATTACAGCTCCAACGACTGCTCCATGGTAACTCATGCCCCTAATCCCTATAAAATCTCCATTATGAAATGGGTTAAAAATCTCCCAAGGTCTTGAGAGGTAGTAGGAGGTATTTGGGTCATAAAAGAGTATATACCAGATTCTAGCACCCAATATAATTCCAAATTCAATCCAGATAAAATATCTATCTAATAGCTCTTCACTAACATCTATATTATCTCTCTTAATAATCCACTTAGCAAACCATAGAGCTGTAAACAGTGGTAATGATATATCCTTTTTTGATGGTTGAATTTTATTACTCTTAGATTAATATTCAAACAATAAAAAGTTAATCATTAGTTAACAAAACTCTGCTATACTTATTAAAAAAAAGGTTTAATTTTGGAATATTGGAGAGATATATATAGAGAGTTCAATCCCGTAGCTTTTGATTTTGGATTTATATCAATTCACTG
>JAADDP010000022.1 GCA_013153825.1 Campylobacterota bacterium | reverse complement strand
TTTTCCATTTTTAATCTCATTTCTAACAGCAATCTTAGATATACATGTTATGCAATTATGGTTTAGGAGAAGAGACTTAATGGACTCTGTATGTCCCAACTCTAAGAATATATTTATATTGTCGACCTTATCCTTGATATAATCTAAAAAAACCTCTCTAGTTCCTGAACCCTTCTCCCTCAAAACCCACTTCTCATCCTGAATTGTATCTATAAAGAGCTCTCTATTTAACCCTCTATCTGCAGTCACAACTACAAGTTCGTCTATTCCAATCACCTCTTTTATGATTTCAGAATCATTTACGATACCCTCAATAAAACCAACATCAATCTTTCCACCTTTAAGAAGCTCAACTATCTGCTGAGTATTTCCCTCTTTTAGGGATATTTTTACATTAGGATAGTTATTCATATAACTACAGATGATTGGGGGCATCAGATAGTCAACAATCGTGGTACTAGCTCCAACTCTTACCATTCCCTTATTTGCAGTATTCTTAAACTCATACTCAATATCCCTAAGCCTCTTAACTATTGGGGCTATCTCCTTCTCAAAGGAGCGTCCCATCTCATTTAAGATTAGCTTCTTATTTATTCTATCAAAGAGAGGATTTCCTAAAATATTCTCCAACTCCTTGATAGACATTGATATTGCAGATTGGCTTAGACCCATCTCTTTTGCCACATTTGTGAGGTGTCCCTCTTTAACTACATTTAAAAATATCTCCATCTGACGAAGTGTTAATCTCATCTCTACTATCCCATAATTTTATCTTTGATTATAACAAAATAATGGTATATTGTTGAATTAAATATGAAAAAATAGGGTAAACTATATCAGAGAGACCCCCTTTTTACCCTTTACAACTCTACCTATTATATAGCTACCATCTATGGTTTCAAATATGCTATCAACATTATTCTCATCCACGATTATGACCATTCCAACGCCCATATTGAAGGTTCTATACATCTCATCCTCTTCTACATATTTACCTATAAAATCAAATATAGGGAGAGGTCTTATCTTTGATTTTTCTATCTCAACACTCAAATTATCTGGCAATACTCTAGGGATATTCTCAACTAACCCTCCACCCGTAATGTGTGCTAGAGCTATTATCTTATCTCTACTACTTTTAAAATCTTTTACATATATTCTTGTTGGTTTTAGAAGCGTCTCAACGAGAGGTTTACCATCAAATTCACTATCTAGGCTCATTTTTAACTTTTCAAAAAATAGCTTTCTAACTAGAGAGTAACCATTTGAGTGGATTCCAGAACTTGGAATGGCAACTACAATCTGATTTTCTCTCAATTTTGAGACTCTATCAAGTTCATCCCTCTCTGCTACACCGACGGCAAATCCAGCTAAATCAAAATCGCTACCACCATACATATCTGGCATCTCTGCAGTCTCTCCACCAATTAATGCACACTCAGCCTCAAGACACCCATCAGCAATCCCTTTGACCACAGCTTGAGCATTTTCTGGATTTAGCTTTCCTGTAGCATAATAGTCCAGAAAGAATAGAGGTGTTCCAAAGTTACATATTAAATCGTTTACACACATAGCCACTAGGTCTATACCTACACTATTTAAAATACCACTCTCAATTGCAATCTTTAACTTGGTTCCAACTCCATCAGTAGCAGATAGTAGAACTGGATTTCTATATCCAGATGGGAGAGAATAAGCTCCAGCGAATGAGCCGATTCCCCCTATGACATCTCTATTGAAAGTAGATTTAACATCACTCTTAATAGCATCTACAAAGCTGTTTCCAGCATCGATATCAACTCCAGAACTCTTATATGAAATTTTATCCATTATCTCTTATCTCCACTAATACGATTTTCACATGAGGGAAAGATACTCCCTAAAACCTGCACTATAAAGCAGTATTTGGTAAAGCTACTAACTAGCAACATTACGATGGTTCCAAATTGCAGTAGAAATGCAATTTTAAGTGAGCCTGTAGCTGTAAACATCATAACTAGACCCAAGATTATGGCTAGAAGTACCTTAACTATCCTCTCAACGCACATTAAATCTTCTCCATTTTTTTACAATTATAACAAAATTCTAGATACAACACCACAAACTGCACTCTGACTTCTCAATGTTAGAGGGGTTTGAAATCCAACAATATCACTATCCCTAAATAGTGAAACCTCATCACTACTAAATCCACCTTCACACCCTACTACAATATTTTTAATATCCGATTTAATTATATTTTTAGAGAAGTTTAACATCTTTGCATCTGGATATATTTTTAAGAACTGCTCTAAATTATCTATAATATTCAACTCCATTAGGCTACTTCTTCCACACTGTTGAGATGAGTTTATCAATATTTTTTTCAACCTATTTAAATCTAACTTAAAGTTCTTTTGAGACCTTTTACAATATATAAAGGTTATTGAGTTAACTCCCATCTCATTTATAGAGGGTAGTGTTTTCTCTATTACTTTCGGTTCAATAATACACCATCCAATATTTAATACCCCTTTAGACTCAACTATTAACTCTCTTTGCTCTATCAGTTGAAGGGTTACAGCTCTCTTTGTAATATTCTCTATTTTATAAAAGTATATATTATCATCTTCTAGATTTCTAATAGCGATACTCTCCTCCACTCTATGGCGACGAGCCTTCACAATATATCTAAAGTCATCTCCCTCCAACTTTAGATTTAAAGCTCCCCCATCACCTCTATATAGATACTGCATATTAATATCTCCAGAAATTTATCAGAATAGCCACTATACTAAGAAGTGTCCACTTTAAATTTATAGCTTTTATCTCCTTCAAATCTCTGCTTTTCAAAATTTTGAGATATTTTATAACCTCAAAAGCTGTTAATGCCATATATGAGAGTATCATAATAGATATCTCCATATCTATATCCCTCTTCGCAAATATAAAAGTTATCAATCCTCCAAATCCAGCTGAGGAAATTAGAGCATGAAACGCAAAAGTGTATATCCTAAATCTATTTTTTATTCTCCCTATATCGCCCCATAGAGAAAGCATATATCCAGATATAGAGCATAATAGGAGTAGATAGATTAGGATTTTATGGTATAGAAGCATCTCATTTAACAACATTATAAACTTCCCTTTTTAGCAAAATTATACTCTATTTTGCTATAATCTATCACTTTTAATAGAGAGGTCTATTTATGGTTTCAATTCAAGAGGCTTTAGAGATTATAGAGAAAAATATTAGTAGTGTAAATAGAGAGATTATTCCAATAGAGGATGCTATTGGAAGAGTTTTAGCGAGAGATTATATTGCAAATTATGATTTACCAAGATTTAATAACTCTGCAATGGATGGATTTGCTGTAAAAGTTTCTGATAGTGGAAAAGTTATTGAAGTAGAAAATGTGATATATGCTGGAGATAGAGTTGAAGATGTTGAGGTGAGAGAGGGTTTCGGAGTTAGGATAATGACGGGAGCAGTTACCCCAAAAGGGTGTGAAGCCATTGTTCCCATTGAAGATGTTGAAGAGTTAAGTGGTAATAAAATTAAAATTCCAGATGGAATTACATTAAACTCTATGGTTCGCTTTAGAGGAGAGGATATTAAGAGTGGAGAGAAGTTTCTATCCAAACATCAACAGTTAAATGGATACTCTCTATCGCTTCTAGCTTCTCAGGGAGTAACCCACATCGAGGTATTTAGAAGAGTTAGGGTTATAATATTTAGTACAGGAGAGGAGCTTAAACCACACTATGAGAAGATTGAACCTCATCAGCTATATAACTCAAACTCTCTAATGTTCCATGGAAGAGCTAAAGAGCTAGGATGTGACGTAACATATCTAACTATTGCAAAAGATACCATAGATAGCCTAAAGGAGCTAATAAGAGAGTCTCTAAATGCAGATTTAATATTGACATCTGGTGGGATTAGCGTAGGTGATAGAGATTATACCCTCCAAGCCTTTAAAGATGTTGGAATGGATATTTTATTCTCAAAGGTTGATATTAAGCCAGGTAAACCCACCACATTTGGAAAAATTGGAGAGTTAGCAGTAGTAAATCTCCCTGGTAACCCTTTAGCTAGTGCTGTAAACTTTGAGATGTTTGTAAAACCAGCAATTTTAAAACTAAGTGGATTGAGTGGAGATAGCCAAAAGGTAAAAGCTAAATTAAGAGATGATATCATATTAAAAAGAGAAAAAGATACGGTAATACTAGGATATTTCGATGGAGAGTATTTTACTAAGGTGGAGCCTCAAAAACCAGGGATGATATCTCCCCTTGGTAGATTTAACGCAATAGTTAGAACATCAAGAACTATTAATAAGGGTGAACAAATATATATAGTACTATTAAGAGATTTTTAATCGATTTTCTATAAGATGGTAGTAAGGGGGGGACTTGAACCCCCGACCTCCGGCTTATGAGACCAGCGCTCTAACCAGCTGAGCTACCTTACCACTTTCATTTTTAATGAGGATGAAATTCTATCTAAAAAAATATTAAAAGTCAATACCACTATTGAGGTTCTACTCGATAAGTATCCCCTCAGTCTTCTCATTGATATCGTACAACTTTGCCCAAGGTATATCTTTAGGCTCAATCTCATCATCCTTTGATGGTGGAATATATACCGTTCCCTCATCTATCACATGTCTCTTTACGGTTATCGGTTTATCATCTTCTATAAATTGAACATATGGGAGGCTCATAATATCTTCATAATCTTCTCTCTTCATGTCACTCCTAAAATTTTTAGCTTCAATAGCTCTTATATCAACCTCTATTTTGGTAGTGGGGGTGGGAGTGGGCTTATGTGGTTTAGGAGTAGCTCTAATCTCTACACTATTTATAATTGGCTTCTCTTCTCTATGTACCCTCTTATCTACCCTCTCTGAACGTGGAGTAGGTTTAGGGGTGCTATCAACCTTTATAACCTCTTTAAGATTTAATATTATATCCTCTGCATCATCACTATCTATATTTTCTCTGGTTATATTATCTTTTGGTAGAACATCCCTTAGAGTCTCTACAACCTCCAATCCACTGCTCTCTATAACCTCTATATTATTAAAGTAGTTTAAATTTGATATTGCCAATATTATATCTATACTGTTTTTAACCTTCCTATCGCTACTCTTCCCCTCCACAAGTAGCTTACCATCTCTATATATAACTGCCCAATCTGATAGGTGATTATTTAACTTTTCAATAATCTTTTTTGTAAAATCTATAACATCCTGATTTACCTTTAAGCTCGTATCTATGACAACCTTATATATAATCTCTTTTTCAAATAGCTCGGCAATCTCCTTAGGGGTCTCTGGATTTGAGAACTTACCACTAAATATTATATTTTTATATCTATTTTTAACTACTGAAAATTCAATCTCTCTCTCAATTTCCAACTTAGGAACAACTTTAGATACCATTGATGGAGTCTCTTCCAACCCTAGAAATTTCCTGAATTTAGCATCATCTTTTAAAAAATATATGCTACAGCATAAGAGAATTAAAAGTGAAATCAATACTATATATTTTATATACTTCATACCTCTATTATACAAAAAAATTAACTATTTGTAACTGCTAAGA
>JAADDP010000171.1 GCA_013153825.1 Campylobacterota bacterium | reverse complement strand
TCTACTTCTTAAGTGGAGTAACATACATATTTATATATCGTCCATCTTTCTTTGGTGGCTGTTCAAGATTTCCGATATCAGAGAGTCTTGGCCAAACCTTATTTAAAACTTCAATTCCCCACTCTGGGTTTGCCATCTCTCTACCTCGTAAAAATACTCTAAGTTTCACATGCTTTCCAGCCTCAAGAAACTCTCTAGCATGTTTTACCTTATAGGCGATATCATTCTCAGCTATCTTACAAGAGAACTTAACCTCTTTTACATCTATTGTCTTCTGGTTTTTTCTAGCCTCTTTCTTCTTCTTCTCCATCTGATACTTATGTTTGCCATAGTCCATAATCTTAGCAACAGGAGGTCTTGCTAATGGAGATACGAGTACCAAATCTAACCCTCTATCTTCTGCAACTTCTAAAGCTTCATCTCTTGGAAGAATTCCAAGCTGTTCTCCACCATCGCCAACTACTCTAAGCTCTCTGGCTCTGATGTTTTCATTCATAATAGTCTCGTCGGATTTCTTTTTTCCTCTGTTGTTTCTACTATTGTGTTTACTCAAATTTTACCTTCATTAAGTTGTTTGCTTAATTCTACCATAAAATCCTCAAACTTGAGATTATATTGCTCTTTTTTTCTTCTATCTCTAATAGCTACACTACCCTCTTTTGCCTCTCTATCTCCCACAACCAAGACAAATGGGACTCTCTGCTTCTCTGCTGTTCTAATTCTCTTATTGAGGCTCTCACTCTTATCATAAACCTCTACATCGATATCCATATCAATTAAATTATCTCTCAACTTATAGGCATAATCGCTATGGACAGATGATATTGGAACAATAATCACTTGAAGTGGAGCTAAGAATAGAGGAAACTCCCCTGCAAAATGCTCCGTTAAGATTCCAATAAACCTCTCAAATGAGCCTAAAATTGCTCTATGTATCATTACAGGTCTAGCCCTTCTGTTATCTTCTGCAATATACTCAACATCAAATCTCTCTGGGAGGTTAAAATCTACCTGAATTGTCCCACACTGCCACTTTCTACCAATCGCATCTGTAATCTTTATATCAATCTTTGGCCCATAGAATGCCCCTCCACCCTCATCAATAGTGTATGGAAGGTTATTTTTCTCTAGTGCCTCCTTTAGACCATCTGTTGCGATATCCCAAACCTCATCATCTCCTATCGCCTTATCTGGTTTTGTAGAAATCTCCATAGTATAGTTGAAGTTAAAGAGCTTCATAACCTTATCTACAAACTCAATTACCCCAATTACCTCTTGTGCTATCTGACTTGGCATACAGAAGATATGGGCATCATCTTGGGTAAACTCTCTAACTCTTAAGAGTCCATGTAGAACTCCAGACTTCTCATGTCTATGGACTACTCCATACTCATAGTATCTCAAAGGTAAATCTCTATAACTCTTTAGACTACTCTTAAATATCTGAATATGCCCTATACAGTTCATAGGCTTTATCCCATACTCCTGCCCATCAATCTCTGTTAGATACATATTCTCCCCATAACATGCGTAGTGTCCACTCGTTCGCCACATATTAGCCTTTAGTATCTCTGGACCTCTTACAGGCATATAACCCCTCTTTAGGTGAGCTTTATGGAGTATCTGCTCTAATTTATATCTAAGTTTAGCCCCCTTTGGAAGCCAGAATGGAAGCCCAGCCCCAGACTCCTCATCAAACATAAATAGCTCAAGCTCAGCCCCTAGCTTTCTATGGTCTCTCTTTTTTGCCTCCTCTAACATCTTTAGATGCTCTTTTAGAGCCTCTTTTGTGGCAAAGCTTATCCCATATACTCTAGTGAGCATCTTTGAGTTCTCATCTCCCCCAAGGTATGCCCCAGAGACTTTAGTCAATTTGAAGTTATGTAGAAATTTTGTATTTGGAACATGTGGGCCTCTACATAAATCCTCAAAACTCCCCTGTTTATAGATTGAGACAATCTCATCATCAATCTTTGAGAGGACAGCTAACTTTAGCTCATCACTGGAGAACTTCTCTAGTGCCTCATCTTTTGGAATTGAGTACTTTTCAATTGGAAACTTCCTTTTAATAAGCTCCTTCATCTTTTTCTCAATTCTCTTTAAATCCTCCTCTCTAACTGTCTCATTGACACTAAAGTCGTAATAGAAACCCTCTTCTACTACAGGTCCTACAAAAAATTTAGCACCCTCATACAGCTCATTAATTGCTTGAGCCATTAGATGTGCTGTTGAGTGTCGAATTAGCTCTAGAGCCTCTTTTGAGTTATCAAATAGTATCTCTTTTAGACCCTCTCTACTCTCTACACTCTGTGTATCTAAAATTCTATCTTGGCTATCTATATAGCCTATTACATTATCTTTCAAAATAGTGTCCTCAAATTTTTAAGTATTGGCTAGATTAAAATGGTGCTATTATAGCTTTATTTTAGATATAATAAAATTAAAAAGTGAAACGCCCTAACTTTTTGCTGATGCAAATAAGTTAAGGTCTCCCACTCCTATTAAATCCTATCAACAACCTCTATACCTAAAATATCTAATGTGGTGGATATCGTGTTCGCTGTAAGCTCAGCAAGTAGTAGTCGACTCTCTCGAATATCATCTGGAACAGAATCCTTTAAGATTGGGTTCTGTTCATAGAATTTCATAAATGTTGTAACAAGGGCATAGAGATATGAGGTGATTGTATTTGGTGTAGCATCTTCAGATGCTTTAAGTAGAGTATCCTCAAGCTTTAATATTGTAAGGGCTAGAGACCTCTCTAGAGGGTCTATAATCTTAATCTCTTTAGACTCTATATCTCTACCATACTTTCTCAATATAGATTGAATTCTGGCGTAAGCATACTGTATATATAGAGCTGTATTCCCCTCAAAGCTCAACATCTTATCCCAAGAGAAGATGTAGTTTGACTCTCTATTTACACTTAAGTCTGCATACTTTACAGCCCCAATACCTATCGCTTTCGCTACCCTCTCTAAATCTCCACTTGAGATATCTCTATTTTTTATAGTGCTTTTAGCCTTCTCTATAGCCTCATCTAGTAGCTCAATCAACTTTATAGTACCACCATCTCTAGTTTTAAATGGTCTTCCACTCCTATCCATCATAGTTCCAAAAGCGATATGCTCAAGCTCAATCCCCTCTTCAGCTAAACCTGAACTTTTTGCTACGCTGAATAGCTGTTTAAAGTGGTCTCCCTGCCTAGCATCCACAACGTAACAGATTCTATCTGCCTTTAGCTCTTTTGCTCTAAACTCTACTCCGGCTAAATCTGTTGTGGCATATAGAAAACCTCCATCACTCTTCTGAACAATCATCGGGTTATCGAAACCATCTATAAATAGACACTTGGCACCACTACTCTCTACAAGTGCTCCACTCTCCTCTAGATGTTTTACAACCCCTTTAAGTCTAGAGTTGTAGAAGCTCTCAGCTCTAACATCACTATTTGTCAACTTGACACCCAACTTCTCATAGACAATCTCGCAATGTTTTAGAGAGCTATCTATAAATCTCTTCCAGAGTGTGAGACACCTCTCATCACCCTGCTGTAGCTTTACAACATACTCTCTAGCCCTATCTGCAAACTTCTCATCCTCATCAAACCTCTTTTTAGCCCTCTTATAGAACTCCTCTAAATCTTGAAGAGTTGAGTCTCCATCCTCCCCTATCTCCTCTAGATAGGCGATTAACATTCCAAATTGTGTACCCCAATCTCCAATATGGTTCTGTCTGATAACCCTATGTCCAAGAAACTCAAATAGCCTTACAAGTGTATCCCCAATAATTGTTGAGCGAAGATGTCCAACGTGCATCTGTTTTGCCATATTTGGACTTGAGTAGTCAACAACTATCCTCTTAACCTCATCAACCTTTGAGACACCAACCCTATCATCTCCTACAATTGATGAGATACTTCTCTCAATCCAGCTATTAGATATCCATATATTTATAAATCCAGCTCCTGCAACCTCAACCCTATCTATAATATCAGATTTATCTATACTATCCACAACGATATTTGCCAACTCTCTTGGATTTCTCCTTAGACTCTTGGCAATCTTCATAATGCCATTAAATTGGTAATCTCCAAATTGTGGTCTTGTAGCCTCTACAACAGATATGGTGTCTCCGTTGAGATTTGCACTCTCCAACCCCTTAGCTATAATGGAATTTAGTTTTGATTTGATTTGCATATATATCCTAGGAAAGATACCCTTTGGTATCTATATTTTAAGCTTTTTTTGTATCTTCTCTACTGCTACTCTTAGCTATATCCTCTCCCTTTGGAGTCTCTTTCAGCTCTCTAGTTTGAGCCTCATCCTCATCATCCTTAACTGCCTTCTTAAAATCTTTTATCCCCTTTCCTATACCCTTTGCTAAGTCTGGTATCTTTTTTGCTCCAAATAGAAGTACAACAATTGCTAAAATTACCAGTAACTCTGGCATACTTGGCATTCCCATTTACTTTCCTTAAAATTTTTTTTATCTTAAATTATAAGATTTGTTAAGGGATTATACTAATATTTTGTTAATTTGAGGTTTATTTAATCACCATTTTCCCAATGGAGTATAAGTTTTTCTAAATCATGTTTACTAAATTTCAACCTTGCACTATTGGCAATTGTTACAAAATGCTCCACAGAAATATCTATATCGCTATTGATAATTACAAAATCAAACTCTCCTATAGCCTTAATCTCCATCTTTGCACTCTCTAACCGTCTCTCTATACTCTCCTTACTGTCTGTAGAGCGAGAGTAGAGTCTCCTCTTAAGCTCACTGAGAGTTGGTGGGGTTATAAATATTGAGGTTACACTCTCTATCCTCTCTCTAATCAACCTATGCCCCTGAACATCTATATCAAATATGACGAGTTTTCCCTCTGCTAAAGCACTCTCAACCGGTTTAATGGATGTTCCATAGTAGTTTCCATAAACCTCTGCATACTCTAGAAAATCTCCTCTCTCTATGCCTCTCTCAAACTCATCTTTAGATACAAAGTGGTAATCGACACCATCAATCTCACCATCTCTAGGCTCTCTAGTTGTGGTGGATATTGAGAAGTAGAACTCTCCGATTCTATCCTCAGATTTTGATATTATTGTACTCTTCCCTGCACCACTTGGACCAGATAGAATTAAAACTGCTCCAGACATCACACCTCTTTTGGAAACTCAATCTTAATATTTATAGTTGTACCCCTTAATAGCTTTCTAAGCTCCTCAATTGTTAATGAGCTTACACTATCTTTCAAGAGTCTACTCTTATATTGAGTATCTACATCTACACTCATATCCTCTATACTCTTATTAACAACCCTCTCTCTACCAATCTTAGGCTCATCTTCTATCTTCTCTTTTGGATCTATATCCACAATATCTCTCTTTATCTCCGGCTCATCAAACTTGACATCTCTCTCACTATCTCTATCTATAGAAAATAGCTCCTTCTCTAAAACTGAGCTTGAACTGCTACTCTCCTTAAGGTCATTATCTATCTCAAAGAGTGGAATCTCTCCCAACTTATTTGGCTCTTTTGAGGCTCTATCCTCAATCTCATCATCTTTAGTGGATATTAATCTACTCAAATTTATATACTCCT
>JAADDP010000175.1 GCA_013153825.1 Campylobacterota bacterium | reverse complement strand
GTATCATCATAAAATCTTATCTTATCAACTGCACTCTTAAAACTGCTAGTTAAAGTATCAAACATCTATCAATTCTCTCTTCTATTTTTATAGATGGGATTATAGCAAATTGCCTCTAAAACTAAATATTTTTATCTAAATTTAGAAAAAATATAATCAGATAAGCTCCCTCTTATATAAGAAGTTATAGAAATAGGGAAAAATAGTTAGGAGTCTTAATGACAGAAGAAAAAGTATTAGAAGCACTAAAGAGTGTAACATACCCTGGGTTTACAAAAGATATTGTGACTTTTGGGTTTGTAAAAGATGTAAAGGTTAATGGAGGACAGGTAAAAGTTTTAGTAGATATAACCTCATCGGCTAAAGAGGTGCAAGACCAGATAAAAAATGAGTCTCTAATAGCACTACAAAAGGCAGGATTTGCAGATATTGATATAGAGATAAAAGCTCCAAAAGCCCCAAGACAGCTGAGTAACTCAGTTAGTGGAAAAAATATTGCTCCACAGATAAAGAACTTTGTAATGGTTAGCAGTGGAAAGGGTGGAGTTGGAAAATCGACAACATCTGTAAACTTAGCAGTAGCCCTAGCTATGCAGGGTAAGAAGGTGGGACTACTAGATGCAGATATCTATGGGCCAAATATTCCTAGAATGATGGGGTTAGATGGGCAGAGACCAGAAATAGAGGGAAATAAGGTTATTCCTCTAAATGCTTATGGTGTTGAGGTTATGTCTATGGGTTCACTTATGGAGGATGGACAGTCTCTAATCTGGAGAGGCTCTATGATAATGAAGGCAATAGAGCAGTTTTTAAGAGATATTCTATGGAGTGAGCTAGATGTATTGGTGATTGATATGCCACCAGGGACGGGAGATGCACAGCTGACTCTTGCTCAAAGTGTCCCTATTACTGCTGGAATTACAGTTACAACACCACAAAAGGTGAGCTTAGATGATAGTAGAAGAAGTTTAGATATGTTTAAGAAGCTCCATATCCCAACTGCTGGAATTGTGGAGAATATGAGTGGATTTATCTGCCCTAGCTGTGAGACAGAGTCTGATATATTTGGAATGGGGACAACAGAGCCTGTAGCTAAAGAGTATGAGACTACAGTCTTAACTAGAGTTCCAATTGAACCTGCAATTAGAGAGGGTGGAGATAGTGGAAAGCCGATAGTCTACCATAAGCCAGATAGCCAGACTGCCAAAAGATACCAAGAGGCTTCCCAAAATCTATGGGCATTTATTGAGAAGATAAATGAAGAGGGTGGTGTAAGCAACGAGGCAATCCAACCAACAACTCCTCCAGGTGTTAGTGCATGTAGCATGTAGTATTTAAGAGAGAGTAAGCCCCTATAACTATGGGGCTTATATATACATTTCCATATTTATAATAGAGGCTATCAACTTATAGCAGTAGCCATCGAACTCCTCACCTAAACTTATGCAAAGAAAGCTACTCTCTAAACTATGCTCTTTAAAATCTCTAAATTTTGGGTCTGTAATTGGTAGGTCATACCTTATACCATTATATTCAAAAACACCCCTTCTCTGTCGCCCCTTTCCGATAACCCCTCTATCTCTCCAGTAGATATCAACCCTATCAACTCTTATAAGATATAGAGATTGCTCTATCACAATTTTCCCATTTTTTATTAAGTGGTAGTTGACCCTATCGCTTCTACTCACACCATCTATCCATAAATCTAGAGGATTATCTATATAGTTTACTATATTCTCATATTTTAAGTTATAGTTCTGCTCCCAAATATCATCCGATATGAGATAGTTTTCAGGTTGATTTATTAGGGGGAGATGCTCAATAAAACTTACCTTAATTTTTTGTAAAACTTTAACCGAAAATACCCCATATGGATTTTTTACTCTTATCTGCCTATCTGTCAACCCTGAACCATCCCTATTCCCGACAGCCCTTATCCACTTTTTTGTGGATATATCCTTTCCAGCAACGCAATGTTGACCATGTTTGACTGAGTTTGCAAATACTATTAATACCATTTTACGCATAATTAACCCTTTGCAGTTGCCTCATATGCTATATCTCTATTTCTCAACTCATATGCCAATTTGAGTCTCATATCATAAGTTACATCTGGATTGAATAGATCCACCTCTGGAAGTCTATCTCTATATTTATGTAGTAGTCTCTTCTCCAACTCCTGCTGTGCTATCACCCCATCTGGATATATATGTTTCACCTCAACTCCAACTTCTCTTAGGAATTGTGATATCAATCCAAATCTATGGCAGTCAAAAGCCTCCTTTTCAGAACACATCAGAGAGATACTATACCCTTTTTTAATACCATTATCTAATCTTGTAACCCCATCTTGAAATGGTTTTGTCTCTTGAACCTTTCTAAAGTTAACTTTACCATCATCAAATAGTAGCTCTCTATCATCATATCTAGCACCCAATAGGTCCCCCATATATATATAGATAATTCCATTTTTTTTCAAGTACTCTTTTAATGCTCCCCTATTATATTGAGAGGCATATCTACTATAGGGTACACTTCTAACATCAACGACGGTATCTATATGGTTTTCTCTCAATTTTGAAACAAAAAAATCGGCATTATAAATCGAGTGCCCAATGGTAGAAAGTTCTCTCATACAATCCCCCTATCTTTCTCCCTATAGCTGAAGCTGGGAGCTTTACGCTAAGTTTTGGTAAGATATAATATAGCAAAAAATGGAATAGAGGAAGATGAGAAACTTTTTAAAGAGAGCAAAAAATGCCACACAGATTATAGCCACACTTGATACAAAAATTAAAAATAGGGTACTACTTCAGATGAGTCAAGCTCTACTAGACAACTCATCATATATAGTTAAAGAGAATAATAAAGATATGTTAAATGGGAAGAGGGGTGGCTTAAACCCAGCTCTACTCGATAGGCTTCTACTAGATAGGGGGAGAGTTGAGGCTATGGCTCAATCTCTAGCAGAAATTGCATCACTACAAGAGCCTGTGGGAAAGGTATTGGAGGGTTGGATAAATAGTGAGAACTTGAGAATAGAGAAGGTATCAGTCCCTATCGGTGTAATTGGGGTCATATATGAGTCTCGACCAAATGTAACCTCAGATGTAGCAGGACTCTGCTTTAAGAGTGGAAATGTGGCAATCTTAAAGGGTGGAAAGGAGGCTGAGAACTCAAATAGAGCTGTGGCTCAAGTTCTACAGAGTGTTCTGGATGATAACGCTCTACCTAAAGAGATAATATCACTACTTCCAGATAGCAGTAGAGATGGGGTAGCTAGGCTGATTAAGGAGGATAGCTTTGTTGATTTAATAGTTCCAAGGGGTGGAGAGGGGCTTATCAGATATATATCTCAAAATGCCTCTGTCCCTGTTGTAAAGCATGATAAGGGGCTTTGCCACACATATATCCATAAAGATGCAGACCCACATAAGGCGATATCTATTGCGATAAATGCTAAGTGTCAAAGACCTGGAGTCTGTAATGCCATGGAGACTCTCATCATAGATAAACCGATAGCAAAAAAGATACTCCCCCCACTCTACAAAGCGTTTATAGACCAAGGAACAAAGTTAAAGGGGTGTGCTACAACTCGAGAGTTTATATTTATTGAACTTGCAACTGATGAGGATTTTGATACTGAATATCTAGCAAACTCTCTAAATATAAAGGTTGTAAATGGTGTTGATGAGGCTATAGAGCATATTACAAGGTTTGGCTCTCAACACTCTGAGGCTATCATTACGGAGAACTACACAGTAGCAGAGAAGTTCCTAAATAGAGTTGATGCCTCATGTGTCTATGTGAATGCTAGTACACGATTTACAGATGGTGGGGTGTTTGGATTTGGTGCAGAGGTTGGAATATCTACAAATAAGCTCCATGCGAGGGGTCCAATGGGGATAAGAGAGCTTACAACATATAAGTTTAAGATATATGGAAATGGGCAGACTAGATAATCTATGAGGATTGTGGTAGCAGTTACAGGCTCATCTGGTGTTGAGCTTGGGGAGAGGTTTATAGAGTATCTCCCTGACGGTATTGAGGTTCACCTAATAACGACCCCAAACGCCTCAATAGTAAAGAGGTTTGAGGGTAGAGATATCAAAGAGTACAAAAACTCAGATATAGCATCTAAGATTGCCTCAGGCTCATTTAGAGTTGATAGTTATGCAGTTATACCATGCAGTATGAATACATTGGGGAAGATTGCGAATGGGATTGCAGATAATTTAGTGACAAGAGCTATATCTGTGGCGATAAAGGAGCATAGAAAGGTGTTGATAGCCCCTAGAGAGATGCCACTATCTCCAATAGCTCTAGAGAATATGTTGAAACTCTCTCGACTTAATGTGGTGGTATCTCCCCCTATTCTTGGCTACTACTCAGACTCTAAAAGTTTAGATGATATGGAGAGGTTTATTATCGGTAAGTGGTATGATAGTTTAGGGATAGAGCATAGCTTATATAGAAGGTGGGGAGAGTGAGAGAGAAAAGGGCAATCTATGGGGGAACATTTGACCCAGTTACAAATGGTCATCTAGATATTATCCGTAGAGCATCTAAAATTTTTGATGAGGTGACTATAGCAGTGGCAGATAGTAGCTCAAAAAGCCCCCTATTCTCCCTAGATGTTAGGGTCAATATGGTTGAGAAGAGTGTAGCTAAAATTTCAAATGTCAATGTTGTAAGCTTCAATTCGCTACTTGTAGATTTATGTAGTGAACTTGGGGTAGATGTGTTGGTTAGAGGCTTAAGGGGTGCTGGGGATTTTGAGTATGAGTTAAATATGGGTTACGCAAACGGCTCTCTCAAGGAGGGGTTGGAGACCATATATCTAATCTCCAGTTTAGAGACCCAATTTATCAGCTCATCTCTAGTTCGCTCCCTACTACCATTTAATGGAAAGATATCTCACCTAGTCCCAAAGGAGATTTTAGAGGATATAAGGAGAAACTATGTATATACTACTTGAGGGGATTGATGGAACTGGAAAGAGTACCCAGCTAGAGCTTATAAGAGAGAGATTTCCAGATATTATAACCACAAAAGAGCCAGCAGGGACAGAGGTTGGGGTTGAGATTAGAGAGATGCTTCTCAATGGTAGAGAGCTATCAAAAGAGGCAGAGACCCTCCTATTTTTAGCCGATAGGGCTGAACACTACAATAGAGTTATTGCTCCAAATAGAGGGAAGGTCATTATATCTGATAGAGGGTTTATATCTGGTATTGCATATAGCCTTGCAAATGGGGATTGTGATATCGAGACGCTAAAGCTTCTAAACTCCTTTGCCCTTCAGAATAGCTTTCCAGACCTCATATTTCTATTTAAGTTAGATGAGAAGAGATTAAGAGAGAGGTTAAATAGGGGGCTAGATAATATAGAGAAGAGAGGCTTTGAGTATCTCTTAGAGGTTCAGAGATATATGGAGATTGCTATAGAGTATTTTAATATCCCTCATATTAAGATAGATGCTTCTCTCGGGGTTGAGACCATTCATGATATAATTGTTGAGCAGTTGAATTTAATCACAAAAATTGTAAAAGAGTAGTTCAAAATGAAAATATTAATTACTGGAGGCATGGGATTTATTGGATTAACACTTGCCGAGAACT